>DATNBJ010000459.1:0-2133 GCA_035572055.1 Thermoleophilaceae bacterium
CCGCCGCCTCCACGATCGGCGCCGCCAGCCCGTAGTGGTCCGAGTGCGCGTGCGTGCAGACGAGCAGGCGGACGTGCTCCAGGCTCAGCCCCGCCTGCCCCATCGCCTGCTCCAGGCGGCCGAGGCCGCCCGGCTCCGCCAGCCCGGTGTCCACCAGCACCACTCCGCTGCCCGCCGCGATCGCGTAGGCGTTCACTTGCGGCACCCCCGGCCAGCCGACGATCGGCAGCCGCAGGCGCCAGAGGCCGGGCAGCACCTGATCGGCCCGCGGTAGGTTGCGCTTTCGCTCGCCGGGCGTCATGCGGGGTCGATCAGCACGCCGGGGTTGAGGATGCCCACGGGATCGAGCTCGCGCTTGGCGGCGCGCAGAGCGGCGGCGAACGGGCCGGGGCGCTGGCGGTCGTACCAGGGGCGGTGGTCGCGGCCCACCGCGTGGTGGTGGGTGATCGTGCCGCCCGCGGCGATCACCGCGTCCGACGCGGCCGCCTTCACCTCGTCCCACTGCTCGAGCTCGCTGCTCCGGCGCGCCGGCGCGAGCAGCGTGAAGTAGGGCGCCGCGCCGTCCGGATACACGTGCGTGAAGCGGCAGGTGACGCTGCCCGAGCCATACACCTCATGGAGCGCCTCGCGGGCGCGCTCGCCGACCACCCGCACGAACTCGTCGAGCCGGTCCCAGGTCATCGCGGTCTCGAACGTCTCGCTGAGGATGCCCGCGGCGATCATCGTGTCGCGCAGGTAGGGCGCCCGGACGAACGCGTTGCGCCAGGCGTCCACGCCCGCGCCGCGCTCGGTCTGGTCGGCCGCACTGCGGTAGCGCGGTGGCTCGGCGGCCGTTCCACCGTGGTCGCCGCACGATTCGAGCGCCCGCTCCATCCAGGGCTCGAGCGGATGGTCCGCCGACTCGAACGCCAGCACGAGCAGCGCCTTGCCGTCGGGCGCCGAGCCGGTGATGGCCGCCTCGCCCGGGTCGAGCAGGCGGCAGCCGGCCGGGTGGAGCCCCGACTGGGACAGCGCGCGCACCGCCGCCGCGCCCTCCGCGAAGCCGGGGAAGTGCACGCCCACCGACGCGCGGAACGTCGGCCGGGCCTGCACGCGCACCCACGCCTGCGTGATCACGCCGAGGATCCCCTCGGAGCCGAGCAGCAGCCTGTCCGGCGACGGCCCCGCGCCCGAGCCCGGCAGCCGCCGGCTCTCCCAGACTCCGCGCGGAGTGACGGCGCGCACCGACTCAACGAGGTCGTCGATGTGCGTGTAGAGCGTGGCGAAGTGGCCGCCCGCACGGGTGGCGATCCAGCCCCCGAGCGTCGAGTACTCGAACGACTGCGGGAAGTGGCGCAGGGTGAGCCCCTCGCCACGGAGCTGGTCCTCGAGGCCCGGGCCGGTGGCGCCCGCCTGGATCAGCGCCGCGCGCGAGACCGGGTCGACCTCGAGCACCCGGTCGAGCCGGCCGAGGTCGATCGACACCGCGCCGGCGTAGCCGTCGCCCACGTCGGCCTCGACCCCGCCCACCACGCTGGTGCCGCCGCCGTAGGGAATCGCCGCCGCGCCCGCCTCCTCACACCACTCGAGCAGCCGGCGCAGGTCGTCCTCGCCGGCGGGGTGCGCGACCACGTCCGGCGGATGGTCGAAGCGGCCGCGGAACGCGCGGACGATGTCCCGGTAGGAGCGGCCGTAGGCGTGGGAGGCCCGCTCGTAGGTGTCGCTGGAGCAGAGCCCCGCCAGCGAGTCGGGGGGCCGCAGCCGCGGCGCGGGCAGGTCGACGGCCTCGATCGGCACGGCCTCCTCGACGTCCGCGGCTTCGAAGCCGAGGTGGGCGCGGATCCCGGCACCGGCGTCGCGGAGCTCGGCGAGCGACGGCTGCTGGTCCTCGTACCCCCAGCCCCAGTGCTTGCGCCGGCGCAGGGTCGTCTCCATGATTCGCGAAGCTTCTCACGGAGTGATCAAGCGGCCATGCCGCGTTGTCTAGTCTTCATTCCCGAGCCAGATGGCCATACGAACAACCGTCGAGATCACCATGCCCCAGATGGGCGAGTCGGTGACCGAGGGCACGATCCTCGAGTGGCGCAAGCAGGTAGGGGATCCAGTCGAGCAGGACGAGGCGCTTCTAGACGTCTCGACCGACAAGGTCGACGC
>DATNBJ010000460.1:0-3100 GCA_035572055.1 Thermoleophilaceae bacterium
CTTCCGGTCCCGGTGCCCGGCCTCACGCCCAGTGGTCCACCGCCGCAACCCTATGGAACGAATGACGCCGGCGGCTTCCGAAATGTTCTGCCGCCCGGCTCGAACGGATTCGACAACGCGGCCGAGCTGGCCGCGTTCGAGGCCACGGGCCAGCGGCCGGCGCACAACGACGACCAGCTCGCGATGTACCGGGACCTGCTCTACGCGGTGCCCGGCCTGACCGCGGCCGACCTTCCCAAGTACTTCAAGGACGCCACTTTCGGCGTGAAGCCCGAGGACGTGGCGAGCGTCGAGAGCCCGCGCTCCGACGTGACGATCGTGCGCGACAAGCAGTACGGCGTCCCGCACATCTACGGCTCGACGCGCGCGGGCACGATGTTCGGCGAGGGCTACGCGACGGCGGAGGACCGCCTGTTCTTCATCGACGTGCTGCGCCACCTGGGCCGCGCCGAGCTGAGCTCGTTCGCCGGCGGCGCTCCGGCGAACCGCGAGTTCGACGAGGGGCAGTGGGCGGCGGCGCCCTACACCGAGGCCGACCTGACCAAGCAGGTGAACCAGTTCACCCAGCTCTACGGCCAGGAGGGCGACGAGATCCGCCAGGACGTGACGAACTACGTGCTGGGCATCAACCAGTACATCGCCGAGGCGAAGCTCAACCCGCTGCAGATGCCGGGCGAGTACGCGGCGATCGGAAGGCCGCTCGGCCCGACCGACTTCAGCGGCGAGGACCTGATCGCGATCGCGTCGCTGGTGGGCGCGATCTTCGGCAACGGCGGCGGCGACGAGCTGGCGTCCGCGCAGGTTCTCCAGGCGGCGAAGAACCGCTTCGGCGCCAAGCGCGGTGCGGCCGTGTGGGCGGACTTCCGCGAGGCCGAGGACCCCGAGGCGCCCACCACCGTGCACAACGGCGACACGTTCCCCTACGAGGTCCCGCCGAAGAAGCGGGCGCGCGGCAGCCTGGCGCTGCCCGATCCCGGCAGCTTCAAGGACATGCAGGGCAAGACGATCGCCCACTCATCGAGCACGAACCAGGCGCGCGGGCTGCTCGCGTTCCCCGGCGCGATGTCGAATGCGCTGGTGGTCTCCGCCGCGCACTCGCAGTCCGGCCATCCGCTGGCGGTGTTCGGCCCGCAGACCGGCTACTTCGCGCCCGAGATCCTGATGGAGCAGGACGTGCACGGGCCGGGCATCGACGCGCGCGGCGTCTCGTTCCCCGGCACCAACGTGTACGTGGAGCTGGGCCATGGCCGCAACTACTCGTGGAGCGCCACCTCGGCGGGTCAGGACATCGCCGACACCTGGGCGCTGCCGCTGTGCGACCCGAGCGGCGGCAGGCCGACGATCGACTCCCTCTACTACCTGTACAAGGGCCGCTGCCAGAAGGTGGAGCAGCTCTCGCGCACCAACAGCTGGACGCCCAACGCCGCCGACCAGACCCCGCCCGGCAGCGAGACCCTGACCGCCCAGCGCACACCGCTCGGCGTGGTGACAGGGCGCGCGACCGTGCACGGCAAGCCCGTCCTCTACGCGACCAACCGGACCACGTACTTCCACGAGGTCGACTCGGCGCTCGGCTTCCGCGACATGAACGACCCCAACAAGATCAAGGGGCCGCGCGACTTCCAGAAGGCGATGTCGAAGGTCGGCTACGCCTTCAACTGGTTCTACGTGGACAGCAGGCACACGGCGTACTTCAACTCGGGCGCCGACCCCGTCCGCAACCCCGACGTGGACCCCAACTTCCCGGCCTGGGGCCGCTCGCAGTTCCTCTGGAAGAACTTCGACGACCAGGTCAAGACCGAGGCGACCATCCCCTCGTCGCAGCACCCGCAGGCGATCGACCAGGACTACTTCACGTCCTGGAACAACAAGCAGGCGCCGGGCTTCCGTGCGGCCGACCAGCAATGGGGCTACGGCCCGATCTACCGCTCGCAACTGCTCGACCAGAAGCTCGTGCCGCAGATCTCGGGCAACAGGAAGACGACGCTCGCCGGCGTGGCGAACGCCATGGAGGACGCGGGCACCGTGGACATGCGGGCCGACTTCGTGCTCCCCCTCGCGCTGAAGCTGCTCGGCAATCAGAGCGACCCCGCGGTGGCCAGGGCGGTCGGTGAGCTGAAGGCCTGGCTTGCCGACGGCGCGCACCGGATCGACCGGGACAAGGACGGCGTCTACGAGCACTCGGACGCGATCCGCATCCTCGACGCCTGGTGGCCGCTGTGGATGCAGGCGGAGTTCGAGCCCGCGCTCGGCTCCGACCTGTTCGGGAAGATCCAGGACGTCCTCTCGCTGGACAACCCGCCCAACAACGGCGGCGAGCACCTCGGCTCCTCCTACCAGGACGGCTGGTGGGGCTACGCGTCCAAGGACCTGCGCCGGATCATGGGCATGCCCGAGAAGGGCAAGTTCTCGCGTGTGTACTGCGGCCGCGGCTCGGAGTCGCGCTGCCGGGCGGCGCTGCTGAAATCGTTGAAGGCCGCGATCGCCACGCCCGCGAGCAAGATCTACCAGGACGACGTGTGCGCCAAGCAGAACCGCCAGGGAGACCAGGCCTGCTACGACACGATCATGTTCCGTCCGCTCGGGGCGATCACGCAGCCGCTGACCCCGTGGGTCAACCGGCCGACGTTCCAGCAGACCGTGGAGATACCCGGCGGCTGAGCCGGGCGCCCGTCATCTGACGCAGCTCTGCGAGACGATCGTCACCTCAACCGACCTCGTGACGGTGTCGGTGCCGTTGCTGACCGTCAGCGTGAGCTTGTGGACCGACTGCCCGCAGTTCGTCTGGTGGACGTGCAGTCGAAGGGTGGGGCTGAGTCCCTGCGACACGTTCGGGATGCTCTCGCTCTGCCCCTTCTCGGTGGCCACGTCGTCCCATCGGACCGCGAGCGCCGTGCCCTGCGGGTCGCTGGCCTGGGCGACGAAGCCCACGTCGGCGTAATCGCCCTGGGCGTCGTTGCCGGTTGCCCCGAACCCGGAGCCGTCCAGGGGCTGGGTGATCCGCACGGTGGGCGCGGTCGGGGACTTGGACTCGATCGTGACCGTGATCGACTTCGTGGTGGTCAGCCCCTCGCCGTTCGTGGCGAAGACGGTGACCGTG
>DATNBJ010000461.1:0-4295 GCA_035572055.1 Thermoleophilaceae bacterium
TGGCGGAGCTCTCCCGCAGCCTCGGCCGCTCGCCCACGACCGGCGAGATCGCCGCGGCCACCGGGCTGTCGAGCGAGGACGTGCTCGAGGCGATGGAGGCCGGGATGGCCTACGACAGCGTGTCGCTCGAGTCGCCGTCGAGCGATGAGCCGGACGCCATTCCGTACTCCGAGCGGATCGCGGTCGAGGAGGCGGGCTACGAGCTCGCGGAGTACACGGCCACGCTCGCCCCGCGGCTCCAGGCACTGCCCCCGCGCGACCGGCTGGTGCTCCGACTGCGCTTCGAGGAGGACCTCACGCAGTCAGAGATCGCGGAACGCATCGGGGTGTCCCAGATGCACGTGTCGCGGCTCATCCGCGCCGCGCTGCAGCGGCTCCGCGACGACGTGTCCGGATAGGATCGCCGCCGATGCGTCGACTGGCCCTTGGTGCGCTCGCTGTGTCCGCTCTCCTTGTCGCCGTGGCACCCGCCTCCGGCGCGAGCAGCATCTCCTGGTTCAAGACGCCGTCGAAGAACATCTACTGCGCCTGGTTTCACGAGGCGGGCAGCAGGCAATCCCTGCGCTGCGACGTGGGCCGGCTCACACATCCGGCGCCGAAGCCGCACGGCTGCCAGTTCGACTGGGGCCGCTCGTTCGGCATGGACGCGACCGGCCGCGCCTCCGCTCTGTGTGTGTCGGACTCGGTGCACGACAAGCGGGCGAAGACGCTCGCCTACGGCAAGACGCGCAAGTACGGCTCGTTCACCTGCGCGTCCAAGACGAGCGGGCTGCGCTGCAGCAACAGGTCCGGTCACGGTTTCTCGCTGAACCGTGACCGGTACAAGTTGTTCTAGTGAGTCCCCGCGCACGCGAGACCGAGCCTCGTCACTACGAGGGCGACGCGAACGGCGCTCGCGTGTCACTGATCCTCGTCGACACGGCGCCGGGCGACGGGCCCCGGCTGCACCTGCACGAGTACGAGGAGGTGTTCGCGGTCCAGGCCGGGAGCGTGCGCTTCACGGTCGGGGACGAGAAAGTCGACGCGGGGCCGGGCGAGGTCGTGATTGCCCCCGCCGGCGTGCCGCACGGCTTCGTGAATTCGGGCGCCGAGCAACTGCGTATGGTGGCCATCCACGTGTCGCCGACGTTCGTCACCGAGTGGCTCGAGTAGGGCGCCCGCTCGCCATCCTGATCATCGCCGCCGCCCTTGCGCCCGGAGTCGCCCGCGCCTCGGGGGCCCGCGTCGTCGCCGGCGTCACCGTCTCGCCTCAGCCGGGAACGCCGGACGCCTCGCCCACCACGCAGATCAGCCTGCTCGGCGCCGCGCCGGCCAACATCCTCGCGGTCCGCGCTCGGGGCGCTCGCAGTGGTGTGCACGGTGGCGTCCTGCGGGCGTACTCGAGCGGCGACGGCGCGAGCTTCGTGCCTCGCCGTCGCTTCGCGCAGGGCGAGGTGGTGTCGGTGCGGGTGACCACCAACATCGGCGGGCAGCGCCGCCACGGGTTCTTCCGCTTCCGCACCGGCGGCCACGCGAACATCGTGCTGCGGCCCGGCCCCGCGCCACCGAGCACGATCCACGGCACGCATCGGTACGTGTCGCGGCCGGACCTGCACCCCCCGGCCATGCAGATCACCGCTCGGCGCGCCGGGCGTGCGCCCGGCGACCTGTTCGTCTCGCCGGTCCTCGCGCCCGGTCACGACCCACCGGTCCGCGGGCAGGTGGGACCGACGATCTTCGACGACCAGGGCGACCTCGTCTGGCTCAGCCCATCGCCGCGCGGCCTCGAGGCATTCAACTTCCGCGTGCAGGACTACCGGGGCGCGCCGGCGCTCACCTGGTGGCAGGGCCGGCTGTCGTTCCTCGGCATCGGCTTCGGCGAGGACGTGATCGCCGACAGCTCGTACAACATCGTGGCCCGCGTGCGTGCCGGCAACGGCTACCACGCCGACCTGCACGAGTTCACGATCGACCGGCGCGACTCGGCGTGGGTCACGATCTACGTCCCGGTCCTGATCCACCGCCGCGGGCGCCGCGTGGCGGTGCTCGACTCGATCGTCCAGCGCATCGACATACCCACCGGCCTCGTGATGTTCGAGTGGCACAGCCTGGGTCACATTCCGCTGAGCGAATCGCACGTCAAGCAGCCGAACGGCCCGCAGCCCTGGGACCCATTCCACGTGAACTCGATCGAGGTCGATCAGTCAGGCAATCTGCTGCTGAGCAACCGCAACACCTGGGCGGTCTACAAGGTGAGCGCCCGGACCGGCGGGATCCTCTGGCGGCTCGGCGGCAGGCGCAGCAGCTTCAGGCTGTCGCGCCACGCTCGCTTTGCCTGGCAGCACGACGCGCATCAACAGGCCGACGGCGCGATCACTCTGTTCGACGACGAGGCAGCGCCGCGTGCCGGCCACGAGTCGCGCGGCCTCACGCTCCGCTTGAGCGGCCGCCGGGCCCGGCTCGTACGCAGCTACATCAACCGCCGCCACCTGCTTGCCGGCAGCCAGGGCAGCATGCAGCTGCTGCCGAACGGCAACGCGCTGGTCGGCTGGGGCGCCAAGCCCTACCTGTCCGAGTACAGCGCCGACAGCAGGCACCTGCTGTTCGAGGCCCGCTTCCCCCGCGGCGGCGAGTCCTACCGGGCCTACAAGTTCCCGTGGGTGGGCCGGCCGGCGACGGCGCCCGCGCTGGCGGCGCGCTTGCGGGGCGGCAAGCTCACGGCCCACGCGAGCTGGAACGGGGCGACGGAGGTGGCCACCTGGCGGGTCTTTGCGGGCCCCGTGCCGGACGCGCTGTCGCCGGCGGCGGTGGCGGCGCGCACCGGATTCGAGACCGCGATCGAGCTGCCGGGCGGCTCGGGTCCCTACGTCCAGGTGCAGGCGCTCGATGCCGCGGGACAGGTTCTTGGCACCTCGAGCACCGTCAAGGCGAAGTAGCTCAGGCCAGCGCGTGGCTCGCGCCGACCTCCGCCGTCGAGATGGAGCGAGCCGCGATGATCAGCGTCAGGTGGCTGAACGCCTGCGGGAAGTTTCCGACCTGGCGCTGTCTTTTCACGTCGTACTCCTCGGCGAGCAGCCCGAGGTCGTTGGATAGCCCGAGCAGCCGGTCGAAGAGCTTGCGTGCCTCGTCCACCCGCCCGTTCTCTGCCAGCGCGCTGACCAGCCAGAACGAACACGCGAGGAACTGTCCCTCGTCGCCCGGCAGTCCGTCATCGGTCTCGGCGGTGGAATAGCGCGAAACGAACCCGTCGCGCCCGAGTTCCTGCTGCACAGCGTCGATCGTGCCGGTCACGCGATCGTCGTCGCCGGGCAGGAAGCCGACCAGCGGGATGTTGAGCACGCTCGCGTCGAGCTCCTTTGACCCGTAGTACTGCGTGAAGGTGTTGCGCTCCGGGTCGTAGCCGTGCTCGCAGACCTCGCTGTGGATCTCGTCGCGCGTCGCCTTCCAGCGTTCGAGCGGGGCATCCAGCCTGAATTGCTCCGCCAACTGAACGGCGCGATCGAAGACCACCCATGCCATGACCTTCGAGTAGGTGTAGTGGCGCTGCGGTCCGCGCGCCTCCCAGATGCCGTCATCGGGCCTGCGCCAGATCGTCTCGACGTATTCGATGATCCCCCGCCAGCGAGGCCAGAGCGACTCGTCGAGCCGGCCGAGAAGCTCGGCGCCAATGTAGAAGACCGCGGCGACCTCCCCGAAGACGTCGAGCTGAAACTGCTCGGACGCCGCATTGCCCACGCGGACGGGCTGCGAGTTCTCATACCCGGGAAGGTGGTCCAACTCGAATTCCGTGAGCCGGCGCTCACCCTGGATGCCGTACATGATCTGGACCGCCGAGGGGTCGCCGGTTCCGACACGCAACAGGAAGTCACGGAAGGCCAGCGCCTCCTCGGTGTAGCCGGAGTCGAGCAGCGCTTGAAGGGCGAGAACGGAGTCGCGGAGCCAGCAGTAGCGGTAGTCCCAGTTCCGGACTCCACCGAGGTCCTCGGGGAGCGACGTCGTCGGGGCCGCAACCACGGCTCCGGTCGTCTCCGAGGTCATCGCCTTGAGCACGATCAGCGAGGTGAGCACCTCGTCTCGATAGGACCCCTGGTAGCGACAGCGGTCGCTCCACTCCCGCCACCACGCCTCCGTCCTTGCGAGTGCGGAGTGGGCGTCCTCGACGGGCGGGGTCTCCTCATAGGAAAGATGCCATGTCAGGGTCAGGTGCTCGTCGGCGCTCTCGGTCAGCTCGAAGTCGGCGGTCACGATGCCGTTCTCGATTTTCAGGGGCAGCGACGTACTGAGCCGGAACGCATCGGGCCCCGCCGTGCCCATCG
>DATNBJ010000462.1:0-5878 GCA_035572055.1 Thermoleophilaceae bacterium
ATGCGATCCCCTGGGGCTGGACGGGCTTCGGGGACAACAAGCTCTGGGACTGGATCAACCTGCTCCTGCTGCCGCTCGTCGTGGCCACCTTCCCGGTGTGGCCGGAGATCCGCCGCGGGCTGCGCGCCCACCACTACGCGCTGCTGGCGCTGGCGCTGATCGCGCTCGCCGTCGCGGCTGTCGGCGGCTACGTCTGGGATTGGGGCTGGACGGGATTCCGCGGCAACACGCTCTGGGACTGGCTTCACCTGCTGCTGCTCCCGCTGGCGATCCCGGTCATCCTGCTCCCGGCGGCGCTCGCGATCACCACCGGCGCCCTCACGCAGGAGAGCGCGGAGAACCCGGGTCAGCCGAGCGCTTCCCTGAATCCCTGACGCCAGCTCGGGTAGCGCAGTCCCAGCGCCAGCTCGCGCTTGGCCTTCTCGTTGCTGATGCCCTGTCCGCGGGTCATGAAGTCCACGCCGTACTCGCCGCCGAACCACTTTGCGATGAAGGCCGGCACGGTTCGGGGCTTCGGCGCGTCGAGCGCCTCGGCGAGGTAGGGGAGCCAGTCCGCGACCCGCGCAGGGTCGTCGTCGGCGACGTTGTAGATGCCGGGCGAGCCCTGGTCCATCGCGCGCACGGCGGCGGCCGCGGCGTCGTCCACGTGGATGAACGAGTGCACGCCCCCGCCCTTGCCGACGATCGGGAAGCGGCGCTTGCGGAGGGCGTCGGCCTGCGCGCCGTCGGCGGCGTAGCTGCTGCCCGGCCCGTAGAAGAAGCCGTAGCGCAGCGCCAGCCCCTCGATGCCATCGGTCTGGGTCACGGTCTGCTCGAGGTCGGTGATCGCGCGCACGATGTCACCGCGCTCGACCGCCAGCGGGTCTGTCTCCACGCGCAGGCCGTCCGGGCCGGGGGCGTAGGCCTGGCCGAAGCTCTGGGCCACGATCCGGCGGGCGCCGGCGGCCTTGGCGGCTTCGGTGAGGTTGCGCGTGCCCTCGCGTCTGAGCCGGTTGTTGGTCTCGAACTGCTCGACGATGTGCTTCGGGTTCATCGCCTGCGGGATGCTCGTGAGCTGGTGGATCACCACCTCGGGCCGTGCTTGTGTGACCGCCTGCATCACGGCGTCCGCGTCGAACATGTCGACGATCATGGGCTCGGCGCCGAGGTCGCGGACCAGCGAGGCGCTGTCCTCCTTGCGCGTCGTGCCGGTCACCTCGTGCCCCGCCTCGCGGAGCATCGGGAGGAGGCGCCTGCCCACCGCGCCGGTCGCTCCTGCCACGAAGACCCTCACGGGCCGCAGGGTAGCGAGATGGGAATGACCCCAGCCTCGCGCTGATCCGCCGTGGTGAGCCGGCGCGGCTGGGCGTGACGAGGCTGGTCATGGTCCCTTCATAGACTGTGCCGCCTCTCATGGCGGTGGGACGCACAGCAGCCGAGCTCACTGAGGGTCTGCTCGCGGGCGACAAGCGCGCGCTGGCGCGGGCGATCTCGCTCGTGGAGAACGACGATCCCGAGGGCTGGGCGCTCGTCCGCGAGATCTATCCGAAGACCGGGAAGGCGGCGGTGGTGGGGTTCACCGGCCCGCCGGGCGTGGGCAAGTCCACGCTGATCGGCGCCCTCGTGAAGAACGCCCGCGAGCACGACCGCGAGGTGGCGGTGCTGTCGATCGACCCGTCGTCGCCCTTCACGCAGGGCGCCCTTCTGGGCGACCGCATCCGGCTGACCGACCACTTCCTCGACCCGGGCGTGTTCATCCGCTCGATGGCTTCGCGCGGCTCGCTCGGCGGGTTGTCCGAGGCCACGCTGCAGGCAGCGCTGCTGATGGACGCCGCCGGCAAGGACGACGTGTTCCTCGAGACGGTCGGCGTCGGCCAGGCGGAAGTGGACATCATCGACCACGCCGACACGGTCGTCCTCGTGCTGATGCCCGGCTCCGGCGACTCGATCCAGGCGCTGAAGGCCGGCGTGATGGAGATCCCGGACATCATCGTGGTGAACAAGGCCGACCACCCGCTCACCGACACGATGGTGCGCGAGATCCGCGGCGTGCTGTCGCTGGGCCCGCGCACCGACTGGCGCGTGCCGATCCTGCAGACCGAGGCCGCCAAGGGCGTGGGCGTTGTCGAGGTGGCCGAGCGAATCGCCGAGCACCGCGAGCACATCCGCGAGCAGGGCACGCTCGAGGAGCGCCGCCGCCGCAACCTCATGAACGAGGTGATGGCGCTCGCGACCTACCGCCTGCGCCGCAAGCTCGAGGAGTCGGTGCGCGAGGATTCCTCCGTCCAGGAGCTCCTCGACGAGGTGGTGGCCCGCCGGCTCGACCCCGCGAGCGCGGCGGCGAAGCTGCTCGACCGCGAGCTCTAGCGCGGCGTTCCAATCGCGGCCGAGCCAGGTGTGCCTCTTTCCCTTGGCATACCAAGGGAAACAGGCACACTTCGCGCGAGCCGCGCCGACGTGTGTGGATCTGCCCTGGTATGCCAGGTCAAATCCACACATTTGGGACCGAGTCCCTCACTGCCCGTCGTTCGCGTCGCGCAACCGGCGCGGCAAGAGGCTACAGCGCCCCCAGCACCTCGCCCGCCGCCCGCTCCCCGGAGCGCACCGCGCCGTCCATGTAGCCGTTCCACCACGTCGAGGTCTCGGTGCCGGCCCAATGAATCCGCTCCACCGGCTCGCGGATGTGCCAGCCGTACGAGGTGTAGACGCCGGGGCCGGGCACCGCGACCGGGCAGCCGCGGTTCCAGGTCTCGTTCGACCAGTTCATTTCGAAGTAGTCGGTCGGCTTGAGTGCCTCGGAACCGAAGTACGTCGCGAACGAGCCGAGGATCGCCTGGCGGCGCGCGTCGGCCGGCTGGCGCGACCAGCGCCGCAGGTTGTCGCCGCCGATGAACGAGAACAGCACGCCGGGACTGCCGTCGGGCGGCGTGTTGTCGAACGTCAGGTACGCCGGGCCCTCGGTGGAGACCGTCGTCCCGGTCAGTCCCTGGTCGCGCCAGAACGGGCGGTCATAGACGGCCTCCGCCTTCATCAGCGTTCCCTGCGGCAGCCGCTGGAGAAGCTGATCGCGATCCGCGGGCAGGTCCGGGTCGTACTGGATCCGCGCGGCCAGCGTCGGCGGCACCGCCACGATGACCTGCTTGGCCTGCACGGTGAGCTTGTCGGACACGACCGTCACGCCGCTCGAGGTCTGCGAAATCGACCGGACCGGGCTGCCGAGGACCACGTCGCTCAGGGAATTCGCGATGTTGATCGCGATCAGCTGCGACCCGCCCAGGAAGCGATCCTGCTGCGCGCCCCCGCGTGTGTTGATGAGCCGCTCGAAGTTGCCGGGATTCGACTCGTTCCCCGCCGCGGCGATGTAGTAGGCGGTGAACAGCAGCGACACCTCGCGCGCCTCGGCTCCGAAGATCGCCTGCAGGGCGGCCGCCGCGAGCGCCTTCGTGTTGGGAGTGAGCGCGTGAGTGTCGAGCCAGTTCTGGAGCGTCTGCTTGTCCCAGTTGCCTGCCTGGCTCGAGTTCCACGGGGCGGTCACGTCGATCTGGCCGGCCATCAGGTCGAGCTCCTCGACGACGGCCACCACGTCGGCCGCCAGCGGATCCGGCGGCGCCGTGCCGAGCGGCCCCGTGTCGCTGTAGGTGCGGCGGATGCCGTTCGCGTAGTAGACGTTGTCGCCGGTGTCGTAGGCCGGGAACGTCTTCACGCCCACGTCGGAGGCCAGCTTCATGATGTGATCCTGCGTCGGGCCGACGTACTCGCCGCCCGCCTCCACGACCTTGCCGTCGCCGATCGAGTGGTTGAGCGTGCGACCACCGACGCGGTCGCGCGCCTCGAGCACCACGACCTTCTTGCCGGCGGCCTGGACGATCCGGGCCGCGGTGAGGCCCGCCAGCCCGGCGCCCACCACCACGACGTCCGCCGCCGGCGCCGCCGTGCGCACGCTCCGGCTGCGAGTGGCTGCGGCCGCTCCCGGCACGCGTGCGAGCGCGCCGCCGACCGCCCCGGCCGCGGCGCCGGCCATCAGCCTCCTACGAGTGACCCTGCCTTCTTCCACGTGCGCCTCCCCAGGTGAACGTTTGGAAGCGCGGGATTCTGGCAGCGGCGGCCGCGGCGAGCGCCAGCAGGCCGAGCACGCCGATCACTCGTGGAACGTCCGGCCGGTCGCTCGCCAGACCGAACTCGCCGATCCGCACGGCCAGGTAGAGCCACAGCGACGCGCCGACGCTCAATACAGCGAGCACGACTCCGAGGCGAGGCAGATGACGAAGCCCCAACGCCACGAGCGGGATCGCCAGCGGCAGCACCGCGATCAGGTGCAGGCCGGGGAACCAGAAGCCGTGCATCGTGGGCGCCAGGAACGCCGCCACCAGGAACTGCGCGCCCACCACCGCCAGGCACAGGCCGGCCGCCGACGCGATCGCGCGGTAGCCCGGCAGCGCCTGGCCGAGCCGCTCGCGCCGGCCGCGCCACAGAAGCCACGCGCCGACCAGGGCGAGAAACAGGATCGGCGCCCAGCAGAGCAGGCCGTAGTGGCGATCGAGCAGCAGGCCCGCGAGGCGGTCGGTGCGAACGCCGTAGTCGCTCAGCGAGTGCGCTCCGGTGGCGGTCGTACCGGGCGGCTCGGCCGAGTAGGGCGTCAAGCCGCCGTACAGGCCCTCGTTCAGCGCGATGTACAGCGCGGCGCTGAAGCCGACGATCTCGCAGCCGAGGATCGCCATCAGCCCGCGCCGCTGGGCGCGCAGCCGCGCCACGAGGAAGACGACGATCACGAGGCCCGCGGCCACGAAGCCGGGGCCGAGCCACGGGAGCAGGGCGAGCAGGAGGAAAGCGCCGAAGGCGCGCGGCCGGGTGGGCCGCTCGGCCGCGCTCAGCGCCAGCAGCGCGGCGCCGGCCAGCACGGCGCCAACCGCCATGTCCGGGTAGATCGCGCTGCCGTAGGCGATCAGCGGGGCGGAGAGGCCGACCGCCAGGGTGGCGCCCAGCGCCCACGGGTCGGGCGTGACCCGCAGCGCGAGCAGGTACGCCAAAGCCACCGCCAGCGCGGCCAGGGCCGCCAGGAACAGCTCCACCAGATGCGGGCCGCCGAGCTTGTACGCGGGCGCGATCAGCAGCGGGAAGCCCGCGCCGACGGGGTCGTAGAGGGTGGCCCTGGTCGCATCCGGGGTCCCGCGCGGCTTCAGCGCATAGGGGAAGAAGCCGCTGTAGGCCTTTTGGCGGTACTCGTCGAATACGTTGAGGTTCCCGTCTTCGGCCAGCGAGCGCGCGCTCAGGAGGTAGCGCGGCTCATCCCCCGCAAAGACCGACCGGTCGAAGGCGCGAAGTCCCAAAGTCCCTGCATATACCGCGAAAAGCAGCAGCCAGACCAGGGCCGCGCGCCCGGTCACGCGCAGCATTCGTTGCAGGGGACCATAAGAACGCAGCCTAAGAGGACGGGCGGCCGGGGGCGCGAAGGGGCGGGAACGAAGCCAACCAGACGACCACGGGAGGCCGTCTTGAAGCCCCACCGACTAGTCATCTCCTCGTTCGTAGCGGCGCTTGCGATCTGCGCGCCCGCGAATGCCGGAGTCATCCACATCGTTCAGCCCGGCGAGACCCTCTGGTCGATCGCCAACTCCAACAACTTCACCACGCGCTCGCTGGCCGCCGCGAACGGCATGTCGGAGAACGCGAACATCGTGATCGGCTCCAAGATCACGATCCCCACCGTGAGCGAGGCCGCGTCGGCGCTGCAGAGCGGCGGCGTCTCCACCGGCAGTGGCGGCCCCGGACCGCTCGGCTCCTACGTGGTTCGCCCGGGCGACACCCTCTCGGCGATCGCCGGCCGCAGCGGTGTGGCGATGAGCGCCGTGGCGTTCATGAACGGCATCGATCCGAAGAAGCCGCTGCTCATCGGCACCGT
>DATNBJ010000463.1:0-3403 GCA_035572055.1 Thermoleophilaceae bacterium
GCGGGGCTGACGCTGCGTTTCGACGTCATCAACGTCTTCGACCAGAGGTATCAGATCCGCAACGGCACCGGAGTCGGAGTCGGCGCGCCGCAGTACGGGCCGCGCCGCGGCTACTTCGTCGGGGTCTCGCAGGCGTTCTGAGCGGCGCGCGGGGCGAGGCGCCGCGCGAGACGCCCGAGCTGGCTGTCCCAGCCGTGCCGCGCGCGGCCCGCCCAGGGGGCCGCCCGCACCGCATCGAAAGTCACCGCCATGAGCACCTCGTCGGCGGTCGCGTGCAGCTCGAGCAGTACGGCAGACTCGTACGGCCGCACGCCCGGGATGAAATCGACGCGCTGCGTGTAGCGCAGGCGGCGCGGCCTGAGCACTTCGGTGTAGGTGGCGCACACCCGCAGCGTGCGCGGCAGGCCGGTGCGGCGCATGAGCCTGACCGCCGCCGGCGTGCTCGCGGCCAGGACATAGCGCCACTCCCCGCCGGATCGCAGGTCGAGGTGCTCGACGTGGGTGCTGAACCCCCGCGGCCCCCACCAGGACTCGAGCCCGGCGGGGCTCGTCCACAACACCCACACGCACGGCAGGCGGGCCCGATAGCAGCGCTCGAGCGTGAGCCGCTCCCCGCGCGGCGCCAGCGCGGTGCGGAGCGTCGCCGCGGCGGCGGCTTGCGCTGGAGTGTCACGGTCGGTCATGTCTCGCCCGATCGCCGCCGGCACGGCCCGGGCACTGGGCCCGGGCCGTGCGCTCAGTGGGCGTTCACTCGTCCAGGCGGGTACCGGTGGCGCTCGCACACCCCGAACGCAACACCGTCCCGGAAGGGTCGGTGAAGGTGATTGCGGCGTCGGAGCTGAAATGCTCGCCGCCCGCGTACTCGATGCTCTGGTCGATACGCTGCCGGCCCATGTCGAACTCGGGAACCGGTCCGTGCGCCGGGGTGGTAAAGATGATGAATGCCTCGGATACGGCGCGGAACTCGTCATGGCGGGTGCGCTCCCAGAATCCGTGGCCCGGCCCGCGCTGACCGGGCGCGAAGCCGGTGTTGGCCGTCGTCTCGATGAGCGTGCCATCGCGGCCGAAGGTCAGCAGCGACTGGAACGGCAGACCAATGTTCGTCAGGGCCTTGCAATCGATCTGCTGCACCGTGACCAGCCACGTCCCGGTAAGTCCCCGCTGCTCGGGTTCGGCCCAGGCGGGCTTCGAAGCCGAGAGCAACATGGCCGTGCCAGTGAGTGCCGTGACGCTGAACAACACCCTGATAGTCTTGGATATTTTTGAGTTCATGAGGGCCTTCCCGTGTAAGCGATAATGGAGTCGCCACACCCGTGGACGACCTCGAAGAGGGACGATACGGAGCGCCGCGCCTCACTCCCATGGAGAGCGGCTGAAGCACCTGTGGAGTTTTTGTGACGACCTTCCGGTTCCGGGATTTCGAGCTGGACGTGGCGGCCTGCGAGCTGCGCCGCGCGGGTGCTGCGGTGCGCCTGGAACGCCGGCCGATGGATCTGCTGATCCTGCTCGTGGAGCGGCGGCACGAGCTGGTGTCGCGCGATGACATCGTCAGACGCCTGTGGGGCGAGCGCGCCTTCGTGGCGGTCGAGATGGGCGTCAACACCGCGGTGCGCAAGGTACGCCAGGCGCTCGGGGATTCTCCCGAGGCGCCCACCTTCATCCAGACCCTGCCGGCGCGCGGTTATCGCTTCCTGCCTGAGGTGGAGCTGGTGCAGCCGGTTCGCGCCGTGGATGCGACGCGGCGCGTGCGGCTCGCGGTGCTGCCGTTCGACAACCTCGGCACCGATCCCGCGCGCGAGTATTTTGCCGACGGCCTCACCGAGGAGGCGATCGTGGCGCTCGGTCAGATCGACCCCGAGGGCCTGACGGTGATCGGGCGTACCTCGGTGATGGAGTACAAGCGCACCACCAAGTCGCTCGAAGACATCGGGCGCGAGCTCGGCGTCGAGTACCTGGTCGAGGGCGCAGTACGCGCCGAAGGACCGCGGCTGCGCATCACCAGCAAGCTGATCCGCGTGCGCGACCAGAGCCAGGTCTGGTCGCTCGCCTTCGACAGCGAGAGCGGCGGCCTGCTGGAGTTTCAGCGCGAGCTATGTACCGCCATCGCGGAGAAGGTCGCGTTGCAGATCGCGCCGGGGCGCCTCGACAGCCTGTCGCGGCGCCAGACGCGCGACGCGGAGGCCTACGACCTGTACCTGCGCGGCCGTTACTATTGGAACCAGCTGACGCCGCCCACCACGCGACGCGCGCTCGAGTACTACACGCGCGCCGCCGAGCGCGATCCGCGCTACGCGCTCGCCTGGTCGGGGCTGGCGGACGCGCACGCCTCCGCCCCCATCAACGGCGATGCACCGCCGCTCGAGGCCGCCGAGCGCGCGCACGCCGCGGCACGGCGCGCCGAGGCCGCCGATGCCCAGCTCGCCGAGGTACAGACCTCCCTCGGCAATGTGCAGCTGTTCATCGACTGGAACTGGCCGGCGGCGGAAGCCCACTACCGCCGCGCCATCGTGCTCGATCCGGCCTACGCGTTCGGCCACCGCATGCTGGGCGTCGTACTCACGCATCGCGGCCGTCACGAGGCCGCGCGCGCCGCCCTCCGCCGTGCGCGCGAGCTGGACATCTACGCCATGCACTATTCGCTCTCGGCCATGGTCGAGATACATGGCCGCAACCCGCAGGCCGCGATCGCCTTCGGCCGCCAGGCGACGGTGATCGCGCCGGACTTCTGGGTGGGCCACTACCATCTGTCGCACGCCTACGAACAGGCGGGCGAGCTGGAGCTGGCGCTCGACTCGATCACCACTGCCGGACGCCTCGGCAACGGCAACAGCAAGGCAATCGGGACGCGCGGCTACCTGCTGGCGAGGCTCGGGCGGCACGAGGAGGCGCGCGAGGTGCTCGCCGGGCTCGAGTCCATCGCGCGCGAGCGCTTCCTGCCCCCGTACGGCATGGCGCTGACGCTGCTGGGGCTGGGCGAGCACGAACGCGCGCTCGAGGCGCTCGAGCGCGGGCGGGAGCTGCGCGACGTCGGCCTGATATTCCTGCCGGTGGATCCGAAATGGGATGGACTACGCTCGCACGCGCGCTTCCGTGAGCTCATCCGGCGCTGCGGCTTCGAGCGTCCCGATCCGTGAGCGAGCGCCGTCCCGGCGGCGCTGCCGCCAGCCTTTCTGGCGCGCGAGGCGGCAGGCCTCGATGCGGTTGGCGGCGTTGAGCTTGCCGATCGCCTCCGAGAGGTAATTGCGCACCGTGCCGTGCCAGAGATTGAGCTGCGCAGCGATGTCGGCGGAGGCCATGCCGTGGGTGAGACTCGCCGCGGTATTCGCCTGCATGTGCCGACCTCCGGTATGGCGTGCAGGTTAAGCAGCCGCCGGCGCTGCGGTAAGTCGCGCCCGTCAGGACC
>DATNBJ010000464.1:0-3532 GCA_035572055.1 Thermoleophilaceae bacterium
GCCGGCGGCCTGCTCGTGGGCATCTTCGCCGACCCGAACATGGTCCTGTACCTGGGAACCAACGGCACGGCGGACATCTCGATCACGGGACTGATCCACGGCGACGGCGGCCACCTGCTCAAGTGGCAGGCCATCACCGCCGCGTGGGTGATCGGCTTCTCCGCGATCGGCACCTTCATCCTCCTGAAGATCGTCGGGATCTTCATGCCGCTGCGCATGACCGAGAAGGACATGGAGATGGGCGACCTGGCCGTGCACGGCCACGAGGTCTACCCCTCGGACGTGCCGTCGCTCAGCTACCCGTCCGGACTGCCGGCGGCGCCGCCCCCGGCGCCCGCGCCGGTGCCGCAGCAGCCGACGACCGGCTGAGAGGAGCCCGGCCCCGCTCGGGGGGCTCCTCTCGTATCGTGCGACGAGATGAGCCAGGAGCTCCCCGACGACCGCGCGCTCTCGCGCGACATGTACCGCGACGAGCTCGCGCGCAAGGGCGCCGACAACAAGTGCGAGGCGTGCGGCCACGACAGCTGGATCGTGAGCCAGAACATGTTCCTGCTCCAGGCGCTTCAGCCCACCGGATCGCTCGTGCCGGGCGAGGGCGTGGAGGTGGTCGCGGTCTTCTGCAACCACTGCGGGCTGATCCGACTGCACGCCTCGGGCGTGCTGATGAAGGAGCGCAACTACCCCGAGGTGTAGCCGGCCGCAACCTGCTGGAGCAGCTCCAGCATCTCCGCGGCGGCAGGGGCGATTCCGGCGCTGCGTGAGGTGGCCGCCACCACCCGGCGCATCGGCGCCGCCTTTGCCAGGCTGCGCACCACGACGTCGTCGCGCACGCTGGTGAGCGCCAGCGCCGGGATCAGCGCCACGCCCACGCCCGCGGCCACCAGGCCCTGCACGGTGGCGTAGTCGTCGCTCTCGAAGGAGACGATGGGGTCGAACCCGGCCGCGTGGCAGAGGCGCACCACGTGGCGGGCGCAGGCGCTCGGCGCGGACGTCTGGACCCAGGCCTCGTCCCGCAGGTCCTCGAGCCGCAGCTCGTCCTTATCGGCCAGCGCGTGGCCGGCCGGCAGCGCCACGTGCATCGGGTCCTCCAGCAGGTCGACCTCCCGCAGGCCGCGCCCCAGCGAATCGCCCATGTGGTGGAACTCGAACAGCAGCGCGAGGTCGAACTCGCCGGCGCGCAGGCGCGGGGCGATCTCCTCGGGCTCGCCCTCGGCCAGCGTCAGCTCCACCTCCGGGTGGGCGGTCCTGAACCGGGCGATCGCCAGCGGCATGAGCGTGTTGCCGGCGGTGGGGAACGACGCCATCCGCAGGAGGCCGCCGTGCAGGCCGAGGATCGAGTTGAGCTCCGCCTCGGCCGCCTCGATGCGCGACAGGATCGCGTCTGCGTGCGCCACCAGCGTGGCCCCGGCCGGCGTCGGGCGGACGCCCTTGCGGTCGCGCTCGATCAGCTTCGCGCCGGTCTCGGCCTCGAGCGTGGCGACCGCCTGTGAGACCGCGGACTGCGTGTAGCTGAGCGAGTCGGCCGCGGCGCTGAAGCTCCCGCGCGCGGCCACCTCCCTGAGCACCCTCAGGCGCTGAACGTTCAGCATTAGCGCTGGTGATTCTAACTATCACGAGGTTCATTGGCACTGATATAGGCAGAAATGGGAAATTCGCCGAATAGAGCAACGGATCGGTTTCAGACCAGCTACGAGGAGCAATCTGTGACTCCGAAGGTGATCGTGTCGTACGACGACACGCCGAACGATCAGGACGCGGTGGCTCTCGGCCGGCGCTTCCGCGAGGCCGGCGCCGAGGTCTCTCTCGCCTACGTGCGCCACTCGCTCGCCGGCGACGCGGATTCGGAGATCCGCGAGGAGCTGGCCGCCCGCGCCCTGTTGGGGCACGGCGCGCACCTGCTCGGCGATCCCACCGCCGAGCGCCACATCGTTCTCAACGCTTCCACCGCTGACGGACTGCGCGAGCTCGCCGAGCGCGAGGGCGCGGACATCATCGTCTTCGGGTCCGAGTACAGAACCGCTCCCGGCACGGTGTCGCCGCTCACATCCACGAAGCGGCTCCTGGACGGCGGTCCGGCGGCGGTGGCTATCGCCCCCGCCGGCTTCCGCGAGCTCGATCGTGGGATCAAGACCATCGGCGTCTACCCCAGCCCCGACGACACGAGCGCCGGCGATACGGCGCGTGCACTCGCCGAGAGCTGGGGCGCCGAGGTCTCGATGGATGGCCGCCCGGACCTGCTGGTGATCGGGTCGCGGCCCGAGGCCCAGAGGGGCCACGTGCTGCTCACCGCGCTCGCCGAGTACGCGATCGACACCGCCGGCTCGCCGGTGCTCGTCGTCCCGCGCGACGAGGCGATCGAGATCGTCTCACCGGTCACGGCTTAACACGCGCCAAACACTGCGAGGACCGATCCGAACCGGGGAGGGCTATCGTGCCCTCCGCAAATTCCGGCCGAGGAGGGGCCTCGCATGACCTTTCAGACCACGCGGCTTGTCGCCGGTATGGCGACAGTCGCAACCGCCGCCGTGCTCGCCACCGGCTGCGGCAGCAGCAACAGCAACAACACCTCGAGCGCCGCGGCGCCTGCCAGCACGGCACCCGCGTCCAACGGTGGAACCAGCAGCCTCGCCTCGGAGGTGCCCGCGGCGATCAAGTCGAAGGGCACGCTCAAGGTGGCGGCCGACGCCACCTACGCGCCGAACGAGTTCATCGGCAAGGACGGGAAGACCGTCGAGGGCATGGACGCGGACCTCGCGAAGGCCATCGCCACGACGCTCGGGCTGAAGGCCGACGTGGTCAACGCCACGTTCGACAGCATCATTCCCGGTCTGGCCGCGAACAAGTACGACCTCGGCATGTCGTCGTTCACCGACACCAAGGAGCGCGAGAAGACGGTCGACTTCGTGACCTACTTCTCCGCGGGCACCTCGTTCTACGAGAAGGCCAGCGGCGGACCGGCGATCACGGACCTGTCGAGCCTGTGCGGCGTCACCGTCGCGGTGGAGAAGGGCACCACGCAGCAGGACGACTCCACCGGTCAGAGCAAGAAGTGCACGAGCGCCGGCAAGAAGGCGGTGAAGGTGCTGACCTTCCCCGACCAGAACGGCGCGAACCTGGCGATCACGAGCGGCCGGGCCCAGGTGGGCATGGCCGACTCGCCGGTGGCCGACTACCAGGTGAAGCAGTCGGGCGGCCAGTTCAAGACCGTGGGCACGCCCTACGGGACCGCGCCCTACGGGATCGCGATTCCGAAGGGCAACGGCATGGACAAGCCGGTCCTCGACGCCGTGAAGGCGCTCATGGCCAACGGCCAGTACAAGGCGATCCTCACCAAGTGGGGCATCGCGGATGGCGCGATCACCAGCCCGGTGATCAACGGCGCCGTCAGCTAGGCAGCAGACATAGCCGACCAGAGCATCCGGCCGGAGGAGATCAAAGCGGTCCCAGTGCGCCACTGGGGCCGCTGGGTCGCGAGCGCGATCGTCCTGTTCATCGTCGCCGTGATCGTCTACTCGGTGGTGAACAACCCGCG
>DATNBJ010000465.1:0-6743 GCA_035572055.1 Thermoleophilaceae bacterium
CCGGCATCCACATCGACAGCGGCCTGCTCGGCGACGCCATCAGCTCGCCGATCACGCTCGGCATCTTCTTCGGATACGTCGTGGGCAAGCCGGTCGGGTACCTCACCACGGTCTGGCTCGGCACGCGCACGGGCCTGCAACGGGCGCTGAGCTGGCCGGTGATCGCGGGCGGCGGCGTGGTGGCGGGCATCGGCTTCACGGTGTCGATCCTGGTGGCGACGATCGCGTTCCACGGCCGGCAGCTCGAGGAGGCGAAGCTGGGTGTGCTGGCGGCCGCTGTGGTGGCTGCCCTCAGCGCGCTCGGCGTCTTCCGGCTCATCAGGCGGCTCCCCGCGCGCGTGCGCGCGCGACAGCTGTCCGCCACCGCCGAGGAGCTCGTCGACCTGGCCGACGACGTGGACCCGGAGCGCGATCACATCCGCGGCTCCGAGGACGCGCCGGTCACCTTCGTCGAATATGGCGACTACCAGTGCCCCTATTGCGGGCTGGCCGAGGTGATCATCCGCGAGCTGCTCGAGTCGTTCGGCGACGACCTGCGCTACGTCTGGCGCAACCTGCCGCTGAACGACGTGCACCCGAACGCGCAGATGGCCGCCGAGGCGGCCGAGGCGGCGGGCGCGCAGGGCAAGTTCTGGGAGATGCACGACAAGCTGATCGATCACCAGGACGAGCTCTCCCCGCGCGACCTCGGCCGCTACGCCGAGGAGCTCGACCTCGACATGAACCGCTTCCGGGACGAGCTGCGCCGGCACGAGCACGCCGAGCGGATCGCCGAGGACGTGGGCACCGCCGACGCCAGCGGCGTGGCCGGCACGCCGACCTTCTTCATCAACGGCAGGCGCCACCACGGCTCCTACGACGCGGAGATCCTCGCGCGCGAGGTGCGTGCGGCCCGCGCGCGCGTGCGGGCACGGGAGAAGGCGGAGGCTCAGCCGGTCTGACGGTCCACCGCAGCGGCCGCGGGCATCCCGGCGGGGGCCGGCGCGTCGAGCGGTGGCGGGACGGCGAGGTGCGGAGGGGCGCTCGCAAGCTGCTCCAGGCCCAGGCCCTCGGGCGCGTGGAGGGCGAGCATCGCGGGCTCGGCCAGCACCGGGTCGGGTGCGTCGAGCAGCGACACGGCGATCATCGAGATGAAGGCCACGGGCACCGACACCACCGCGGGCTGGCTGAGCAGCGCACCCACCGCGCCGGCCTGGTCCCCGGTGATCAGGCCGGCGAAGATGCCCGCGCTGGCCACGCCCGCCCCGGCGATCATGCCGACCGCGGCGCCCCTCGCGGTGAGCCCTCGCCACCAGATCCCCAGCAGGAACATCGGGCAGAAGCTGCTCGCCGCGATCGCGAACGCCCAGCCCACGAGCACGCCGATGTCCAGGTTGTCGGCCGCGAGGGCGAGCAGCACGGGCACGATGATCCCCGCGACCGCGCTCAGGCGGAACAGGAGCCGGCGCCTGCGTGTGGTCCAGTGGCCGCCCCGGACGCGGCCCCAGATGTCATACGAAAGGGTGCCCGCGATCGACACGAGGAGGCCGGACGCGGTGGAGAGGAAGGCCGCGAAGGCACCGGCCGCCGTGAGCGCCGAGAGGAGGTTGCCGGGCGTCCCGGGCCAGGCGAGATGCGGAAGGCGGAGCACCACCGAGTCCGTCTCGCCCGTCACGTACAGCCCGGGCGCGAGCGCCCTGCCCATGAAGCCGTAGAACAGCGGGAACAGGTAGAAGACGCCGAGCAGGCCGAGCACCCTCACCGTCGTGCGCCGGGCCGCCGGCCCGTCGGGGTTCGTGTAGAAGCGGACCAGGATGTGCGGCAGGCCCATCGTGCCCAGCACCGTCGCGATCAGGAGCGAGTAGACGAACAGCGGGCCGTCGCGGCCGTCGTGACCCACCGGCTTGGACCAGCGCTCTCCCGGGCCGCTCTCCCCTCCCGCGCCCAGCGGCACCGCCGCGCCGGGCGGGAGCACGAGCTTCCCGGCGGGCAGCTCCACATGCTCGCCGGCAGCCGCCACGCGCGGCTCGCCCGCGATGGTGTAGCTCTCGGCGCGCGGGAAGGTGACCCCGTGCGGGCTGTCGAGCGTGACCGTGAGGCCGCTCGCGGGCGCACGCGGGATCCCCTGGCCGAACAGCGTGTCGCGCTGCGGGAGCCCGCCCAGGTAGATCAGCAGCAGACATGCGGGCATCGCGATGGCGAAGGTCTTGATCCAGAACTGGACGGCCTGGACGTAGGTGATTCCCCGCATGCCGCCGAGACCGACGTTGACCGCCACGATGGCCCCGACCACCACCACGCCCACCCAGTACGGCGCGCCGGTCACGTCGTTCAGCGTGATGCCCGCGCCCTTCAGCTGAGGAACGAGGTAGAAGCCCGCGATCCCGAGCACGATCGTCGCGGCCAGCAGCCGCATCCGCGGGCTGCCCAGCCGCGCCTCGACGAAGTCCGAGATCGTGAACGAGCCGAAGCGACGCAGGGGCGCGGCCACGAACAGGAGCAGGGTCAGATATCCGGCCGTGAATCCCACCGACAGCCAGAGGGCGTCGGTGCCCAGCTTCATCACGAGCCCCGCGATGCCGAGGAAGCTCGCCGCCGACAGGTACTCGCCCGACACCGCCGCGGCGTTCCACCAGGGGGTGATCGCGCGCGAGGCCACGAACAGGTCGGAGGTGGTGCGCGCGAAGCGGACGGCCCATGTGCCGAGTCCGAGCGTGCCGATCGTGACCACGCTGACCGCGATGACCGCGATCATCGCTCCACCAGGTCGCGAAACTCCTCGTCGAGAGCGTCGGCGCGCCGCTGGTAGAGCCACCCGAGCGCGACGAACAGCGGGAACAGGGGAACCGCGACAAGCACGATCGGCAACGGCACCCCGGCCACGTCCACGTCCTGCAGCCCCGGGGAGAGGAACAGCAGCAGTGGCAGCGAGCCGAGGATCCCGGCGAACGCCACGAGTGCCAGCAGCGAGAGCGTGAGCTGCGCTCGGACCAGCCGCCGGAGGTAGAGGCCGCCGTGCGCGGTCGCGTCGGCGAGCTCATCGCGCGGGGTTCGCCGGCCCCCGGCCCCGGGCGTCAACCCCGCCTCACAGGCCCAGCCTCCGCCGCAGCTCGGCCACCTCCCGGCGAGCCACCGGGACCTCGCCGCCGCCCGGGAACATCAGCGTCGCGGTGCCGTTGAGCTGAGGGCGGACCTCGGTGGCGCGGCGGAGGTTGACCACGTAGCGGCGGTGCACGCGCACGAAGCCGAGCGGCTCCCAGCGCTCGGCGATGTCGGTGAGGCTGCCCCGCATCAGGAAGCGCCCCTCCTCGGTGACCACGCGCACGTAGTCGCCGCTGGCGCACAGGTAGAGGATCGACGAGCGGCCCACCAGTCGCGTGGTGCCGGCCACCAGGCTGTCCACCGGGACGATCTCGTCGTCGTCGGGCTCGCGCGCCGCCGTCCCGGTCATCTCGTGCACCTCGACCGCGCTCGAGGAGCCGATCCGCTCCACCGCCTCCGCCAGCCGCTGGCGGCTCACCGGCTTGACGAGGTAGTCGAGCGCGCGCAGCTCGAACGCCTGTACCGCGGCGTCCTCGTAGGCGCTCACGAAGACGATCGCCGGCGGCGAGGCGAACTGGCGCAGGATCTGCGCCAGCTCGACCCCGTCGAGGTCGGGCATGCGCACGTCGATGAACAGGGCGTGGTAGTCGTGCTCGCTGTCGCTCAGCCGCCGCAGCGCCTCGCTCCCGCTCGCCGCCGAGTCCACGCGTCCGACCGCCGGCGATGCCTTGAGCATGCGCACGAGGTCCCGCAGCGCCGGGCGCTCGTCGTCCACCGCGAGGAAGCGCAGTCCCTCGCTCATGCCGCCCGCACCCCCGCCCTGAACTTGGGGATCGTCATCACCACGGTGGTCCCCTCCCCCGTCTCCGATTCGAGCTCGAGACCATAGCCCTCGCCGAAGGCCCAGCGCAGGCGGCTCTGCACGTTCGACAGGCCTATCCCCTCGCCGGCGCCGTTCAGCGCGGCCTGCGCCCGTGCCTCGTCCATGCCGGTCCCGTCGTCGCTGACCCGCACCTCCGCGTCGCGGCCGAGGTCGATTGCGACGATCTCCACGTGGCGCACCCCGAGGCTGCGCTCCACGCCGTGGCGTACGGCGTTTTCCACGAGCGGTTGCAGCGACAGCACCGGGAGCACCGCCTGGAGCACCTCGGGCGCCACCTCGAGCCGCACCTCGAGCCGCTCACCGAAGCGCGCGCGCTCGAGCCGGAGGTACTTCTCGACGTAGCGCAGCTCCTCCGCGAGCGTCACGTAGGGGCGGTCGCGGCGGAACGCGTAGCGGATGAACTCGGCGAACTCGGTGAGCAGCTCGCGGGCCTGCTCCGGGTTCGTGTGGATCTCGCTCGCCACCGCCGCCAGCGCGTTGTAGACGAAGTGGGGCGAGATCTGGGCGCGCAGGGCGCGCAGCTCCGCCTCGGCGATCCGCTCCTCCTGTTCGGCGAGCGTGGCGAGCGCGATCTGAGCCGAGATCAGCGCAGCGGTCTCCTCCACCCCGCGCGTGTCCTCGGGCCGCAGCCTGCCGCCGTCCCGGTACAGCGCCACCAGCGTGCCGAGGCGGTCGCCCTGCACCAGAAGCGGAGCCACGATCGCCGCCCGCAGCGGGCAGCCGGGCTTCTGGCAGCGGAAGCGCGTCTGCACCTGGACCCGCTCGTCGCGCTCGAGCTCGAGCGGCAGGATGGCGCCGCGCCGGTGATGGTCCGAGCCGTCGCCCTCGAAGGCGAGCAGCTGACCGCTCGCGTCGAGCAGGGCGATGGCCGGCGCCTGCGTGAGCGCCCGCAGGTGCGGCGCGGCGGTCTGGGCGCTCTGCGGCGAGAGCCCCTTGCGCAGGTGCGGGAGGGTGCCCATCGCCGCGTGGAGCGCCGCCTGCATCGCCTGCCGCTCGGGGCTGATCACCCGGCGCGGCCCGCTGAGCAGACGTGCGGCAGCGAAGATGGACGCAGCCACCCCGAATCCGACCACCACTCCCAGCGCGACACCCATGCTCCTACCTCAATTCGCCACGATAATCCGCGCCCGCCGGTCAGCGGTTGCCGTTTGTCGTCCCTCTGACACCGCTCGTCGCGCGCTCGCCACCGCGCGGCGAGCCGCCCTTGTGTGAGACAGCACAAGGCGTAGTTTCGCACCCGTGCGGCCGCAATGTGGCGGCCCGGAGGAAAGGGGTTCGATGGAATCGGCAAGCATCCCGCAGCGGTCGGCGGCCCAGGAAGACCCGACGGCGCCCGCGCGCGTCGGCTGGGCACCAGCCGATCCGGCGCCGCTGGGTCTGGCGGGGTTCGCCCTGACGACGTTCGTTCTCAGCATGTTCAACTCGAATCTGGTGAGCTCCGGCGGCGAGCCGGTGGTGCTGGGGCTGGCGCTTGCCTACGGAGGTCTGGCGCAGTTGCTCGCCGGAATGTGGGAGTTCCGCACCGGGAACACATTCGGCGCGGTCGCGTTCTCGTCGTACGGCGCCTTCTGGATCTCGTTCTGGGCGCTCGTGACCTTCTTCGTGAAGGACATCCCGGCGGCGGACGCCGGCCACGCGGTCGGTCTCTACCTGTGGGGATGGGCGATCTTCACGACCTACATGTTCGTCGCCTCGCTGCGCACGACCGCGGCCGTGGCGCTCGTGTTCGCCCTGCTGTCGATCACGTTCATCCTGCTCGGCGCCGGTAACTCCGGCGGGCACGAGAACGTCATCCACTGGGGCGGTTACATCGGCCTCGCCACCGCGGTCGCGGCCTGGTACGCGTCCTTCGCCGCCGTGCTAAACAGCACGTTCAAGCGGACCGTCCTGCCGGTAGTGCCGCTGTCCAACCGCTGACACGGCCAGGGCGCAGGCTGTGCATCCCACGGCCTGCGCCCTACGCTGACCGCGCAACCCTTTGAAAGGAGGGCGAAGTGACAGACGGAGAAGCCGCCGGCACAGCCGCCCGCGCCGTGGCCGAGATCGAGGTGCTCGCGAAGGAGGGCCACTCCTTCCCGCCCCCCGAGGCCTTCAAGGCCCAGGCCATCGTGCAGGACGACTCGTTGTACCGGGCCGCCGAAGAGGACCTCGAGGGATTCTGGCTCGAGCACGCAAAGCAGTTCGTCGACTGGATGAAGGAGCCCACCAAGTCACTCGAGTGGGATCCGCCTCACTGCACCTGGTTCGCCGACGGCGAGCTGAACGTCTCGTACAACTGCCTCGACAAGCACGTCGAGGCGGGCCGCGGCGACAAGGTGGCCTTCCACTTCGTGCCGGAGCCCGTGGACGAGGAGGCGCGGCCGATCACGTTCGCGCAGCTCAAGGACGAGGTCTGCCGCTTCGCGAACGCCCTGCTCGGCCTCGGCGTGAAGAAGGGCGACCGGGTCGGGATCTACATGGGCATGGTCCCGGAGCTCCCCGTCGCGATGCTGGCGTGCGCTCGCCTGGGCGCGCCTCACGTCGTCGTCTTCGGCGGCTTCTCGGCCGAGTCGCTCGCAGAACGGATGCGAGACACGGGCGTCAAGGTGCTCCTCACGCAGGACGAAGGCTGGCGCAAGGGGGCCAAGGTGCCGCTCAAGCGCAACGCGGACGACGCGGCGGCTCAGGCGCCCGACCTGGAACGCTTCGTCGTCCTACGCCGGACCGGCGACGAGGTGCCGTGGGAGGAGAGCCGCGACGTCTGGTGGCACGACCTCGTCGCCGACCAGGATGCCGAGTGCGAGGCGGAGCGCATGAATGGCGAGGACCCGCTCTTCCTCCTCCACACGTCGGGGACGAC
>DATNBJ010000466.1:0-2881 GCA_035572055.1 Thermoleophilaceae bacterium
CCACTCGAGCTTAGAAAGCTGTACTGGGGTGAGGACATCATGTAGATGCTCTCGATGTCGGGCGCCATCTTGCGATTCAGCTGATTCATCTCGAACTCGTACTCGAAGTCCGAGATCGCCCGCAAGCCCTTCACGATTGCGGTAGCCCCGTGCTCCCGGGCGAAGTCGACGAGCAGGGTATCAAAGGCTTTTACCTGCACGTTGGGCAGTTTTTGTATTTCTGCCTCGATGAATGCGACACGTTCTTCGGCGCTGAAGACCGGCTGCTGCTTTCGCACGGGCTGATTGACCACGCCGACGACGACCTGCTCGAACACGTTCGCCGCGCGCCGGATGATGTCCAGATGGCCGATCGTGACCGGGTCGTAGGTGCCCGGGCACACGCACGTGCCCTTGGCGTTGTCAGCGGTCACTGTGGATGGCTATCCGCGTATCGCCGTACACGCGCTCGTCGAGCAGCGGCAGGGTGAGGTTGAGCGGATGTCGCTTGTCGGACTCGGACACGATGCGGGCGCTTTTCGCGAGAACTGCCGGAAGCCGCTCTGAGAGCCGTCCGGCCAATTCGGACGCGGAACTATATGGGGGGTCGAGGAATACGAGGTCGAATGGGCCGTCGCTTGCATTGTCGAGATACGCAAGGGCGTCGCGCTTGTGGACCGGCGCGTCGATGCCCAGCGATTCCAGATTCGCTCTGATCGCCGCGATCGCGCGCGGGTCCGAGTCGACGAAGACGGCATCTGCCGCGCCGCGAGAGAGCGCCTCGATGCCGAGGGCGCCGGAGCCCGCGTAGAGGTCGAGGACGCGGGTGCCGGCCAGGTCGCCGAGGATTGAGAAGAGCGCCTCGCGTACGCGGTCGGAGGTGGGGCGCGTGGCGCGGCCCGCCGGCGCTTTCAGGCGACGGCCGCCGAGGGTGCCGGCGACGATTCTCATCTCGGCGGGATCCTTGCGCAATCGAACGGCGGCAATGAGGGTGGCCACGACGCCCTTTTGGCCGATGTGTGCCTATTTCCCTTGGCATACCAAGGCAGATAGGCACACTTCGTGAAACCTGCCCATCTGGGCCCTCCCTTTATTGCCGCCCTTCGCCCGAGCAACCGGCTACGCCGGTATCGGCTCGCGCTCGGGCCCGAAGGCGGAAGCCGCGGCGGCGCGCAGCAGCGCGTGCTCTGGCTCGCGCAGGTCGGGGTCGCGCTCCAGCAGCTCGTCGGCGCGGTCGCGCGCCAGCTCGAGCAGCGCCAGGTCCTCGGGGATCCGGGCCACCTTGAAGACCGGCAGGCCGTGCTGGCGGGTGCCCAGGATCTGGCCCTCCCCGCGCAGCTCGAGGTCCACCTCGGCGAGCTTGAAGCCGTCGCGCTCGCTCGCGATCGCCTCCAGGCGCGGCAGCCGCGGGTCGCCGAACAGGACACAGAGGGACTCGTGCTCGCCGCGACCTATCCGGCCGCGGAGCTGGTGGAGCTGGGATAGCCCGTAGCGCTCCGCCGCCTCGATCAGCATCACCGTGGCGTTCGGCACGTCGATTCCCACCTCGATCACGCTCGTGGCCACCAGCACGTCCGCCTCGCCCGAGGCGAACGCCGCCATCGCCTCGGCCTTGCGCTTCGAGGGCATCTGGCCGTGGATCAGCTCGACGCGGTGGTCCTTGAACTCGGTGCGCGCCAGCCGCTCGGCCTCGGCGGTGGCCGCCTTCGCCTGGAGCGTCTCCGACTCCTCCACGAGCGGGCAGACCACGAAGCACTGGCGACCCTTGGCGATCTCCTCGCGGATCCGCTCGTAGGCGCGTTGGCGTGCCCGCTCGCCGTCCACCACGTGCGTCTCCACCGGCCGGCGCCCGGCGGGGAGCTCGCGCAGCGTGCTCGTGTCGAGGTCGCCGTAGACGGTCAGGGCCAGCGTGCGAGGGATCGGCGTGGCCGTGAGGTGCAGCGCGTGCAGCGCCATGCCCTCAGGCGCCTTGGCGTCCAGGGCGGCGCGCTGGCGCACCCCGAAGCGGTGCTGCTCGTCGATCACACACAGGGCCAGGTCGCGGAACTCCACCGCGGGCTCGATCAACGCGTGCGTGCCCACCAGCAGCGACAGCTCGCCCGTCGCGAGACGGCTGAGGATCTCCCGGCGGCGCGCCGCCGGCGTGGCGCCCGTGAGCAGCGCGATCGGCACGAGGCCGCCGAGAAGGCGGTCCAGCGTCGCCAGGTGCTGCTCCGCCAGCGTCTCCGTCGGCGCCATCAGCGCGGCCTGGGCGCCGTTCTCGACGGCGCGGAGCATCGCGTGCAGGGCCACCACCGTCTTGCCCGATCCGACCTCCCCCATCAGCAGCCGCTGCATCGGCTCCGAGGACGAGATGTCCGCGTCGATCCGCTCGAACGCCGCCCGCTGGTCGCCCGTGGGGTCGAAGGGAAGGGAGCGCAACCACGAGTCGACGATCTCCCCGGAGGGCTCGAGGGCGCGCGCCGGCCGCCCCTCGCGCCGGGCACGGCGGCGCGCCGACAGCGCGAACTCCAGCAGGAACAGCTCCTCGAACGCCAGCCGCCGGCGCGCCTCGTCCTCGTCGCGGTCGGCCTCGGGAAAGTGGGCGGCGACCAGCGCCGCCGGGCGGTCCGCCAGCCGCTCCGACGCGCGTATGTAGGCGGGCAGCGGCTCGGGCACGTCGTGGACCCGCTCGCGCACCGCCCACACCATCTCCCGCAGGCGCTCCGGCGGCAGCCCCTTCGTGCCGGGGTAGACGGGCACGAGGCCGACGGTGTGCACCCCTCCCCCGCCGTCGCTCGGCTCGAACTGGTCGACCCAGAACTTGTTGCCGCGCTTCATCCGCCCGTGGAGCAGCAGGCGCATCCCGGGCGCCAGCTTCTCCGCCACCCAGGGCTGGTTGAACCAGACCGCCACGAGCGGA
>DATNBJ010000467.1:0-10308 GCA_035572055.1 Thermoleophilaceae bacterium
CGCGACCTCGAGTTCCACGACCACAACCCGCTGTGCGGGGACGAGCTCGGGGTCCACATCAGGGTCGAGGACGGCAAGATCGCCGACCTGCGCTTTCACGGTCAGGGGTGTGCGATCTCGCAGGCGGCGGCGTCGATCGCCTCCGAGGAGCTGATCGGGATGCCGATCGACGAGGTGGGCGATCTGAGCGCGGACTGGGTGATCGAACAGCTTGGAATCGACATCTCGGCGACGCGCCGCAAGTGCGCGCTCCTCAACCTGAAGGTCATTCGCGGCGCCACGACGGGCGACGCGTCCTGGCCTGAATAGCGCGAGGAGTTTCGGGCAGCAGGCCGAAAGGGGTAAGGCCCGCGGGAGCGCAACTACGCGCGATTCCGCGGTTTTGTCGGGGCGACCGTCCACGAAGGAGGCTCGATGAGACGCTTTGTCCCAGCACTGCTCTTGTCGTTCGCAGCGCTTGCAAGTACGGCCAATGCAGCAGGAACACCGCCCGACGCGGTAACCGCCGCTGCGACGAACATCGGGCCCCTCGGTGCCCAGCTGAACGGCACCGCGAACGCGAACGGCCATGCGACCAACGTGCGTTTCCAGTACGGAACCACGACGAAGTACGGCAAGTCCACGCCGGCGCAGGCGATCGGCCAGGGCACCACGCCGGTGCCGATCGCGGCCGCGATCGGCAAGCTCAAGTCCAGCACGCGCTACCACTTCCGGCTCGTGGCCACGAGCTCGGCCGGCACCACGCGCGGTCCGGACAAGAGCTTCGTCACCGCGAAGCCCACGACCACGCTCGCGTTCACGCCCAACCCGCCCACCTTCAGCCGTCCCTTCACGATCTCGGGGCAGCTCGTCGGTACCGGTGCGGGCGGAGCGACGGTGACGCTGCTCGGACGGCCCTTCCCGTTCACCGCGGCGTTCGCCCGGGTCACCAACCCGGTGATCAGCAACGCGGACGGCACGTACTCGTTCGCGTTCACCGCCGCGCAGGGCACCATGCAGTTCCAGGTGAAGGCCACCACGGACCCGGCGTTCACCAGCCCGATCACGACGGCCAACGTGGCGTCCCTGATCTCGCTGCACGTGCACACGCGCGTGCACAAGGGTCACCTGCTGCGCTTCTCCGGCTCGGTCCTGCCCGCGCAGGACGGCCTCATCGTGAAGATCCAGAAGCGCGATCGGGCGGGCGTGTTCCGCACGGTGGCGCACACCACGCTGAGTCACGACAGCGCGGCCAAATCGAGCTACTCGCGCAGGCTGCGCCTCAAGCGCACCGGCACCTACCAGACTGTGGTGGTGTCGAACGGCGGCGCGGTGTCGCCGGGCGTGAGCAACGCGGTCAGCATCCGCGTCAGCGGCTAGCCGCGCTTGAAGAAGACCTGCTGAGCTGAGTTGTCGCCCGCTGTCTGTGAGCGGGCGACAATCTCCAGCTGCACGCTGTCGCCGGAGTTGAAGGCCACGCCCTTGGCGGCCAGGCACGAGGTGATGTTCAGCGAGTAGGTGAGCGTGTGCGACGGGTTGGCCGGCGCGTCATCGACTCCGTCGATCACGCCGCCGATCGGATCGCTCGCGCTTGCCGGCGAGAGGTTCGGGTCGCTCGTGGAGTAGGCGCCCGGGCAGTCGAGCACGCGCTGGTTCTGGCCCGCGGTGATCAGCCGCGAGCTCCACTGGAGATGCCCGATGTCGATGAAGTCGCCGGTCTCCCCCGCGCCCGCGATCGCTCTGCGCTGCGGCCGCCAGAAGGTCATCGACACCACGACATTGCCGTCGGCGCCCGGGCCGACGACGAACGGGTTGAGCGAGGTCCCCGGCGCGCCGGCGGCGACCGGGTACGTGACGCTGCCGGACTGCCCGCCCGTGCTCGTCCACGACGTGAGCGCGGGCGTGGTGTTGAAGACGAAGTTGAGCGTGCTCGGAACGGCGGTCTCCGTGCCGCCGCTCGTCACGCGCTGGATCAGCACGTCCCCCGACTTGATCTGCGCGGCTGTGGCCAGCGGGTAGAGCTGCATCTCCTGCCCGCCCGCCGGGCTGGGCGTGCCGGTCATCGTGCCGAAGCCGTCGCCGTCGGAGTCGCAGCAGCTCGGGAAGTTCGGACCGGGGTCGAAGCCACCCGGCGCGCGCACCCGGCCGGTGCCGCCGCTCGTGCAGTAGCTGAGGCCGCCACAGTCGAGCTCGACCTGGTCGCCGCGAAGCACCTGGAAGTCCAAAAACATCCCGATCGGCTGGAAGGTCGGGCCGGTCGTCGAGCCACGGACCAGCGCGTCGATGGCGGCGTCGGTCACCCCGGTGGCGTTGGCGTTGAGCGACCGCTCGAGCGGCGCGCCGAGCTGCGAGAACAGCTGGAAGCCGCGCTCGTCCGCCGCGGCGCGGGCGGTCCGCGCCGGCGTCTCCTCGTTGTTCAGCACGAGGTCGCCGTCCGAGTCGATGTCGAGGGTGTCGGGCACGCCGTCGAGGTCCGCGTCGCGGCCGATGCCGTTCTTCGCGTGGCGCCTCGAGCGGACGAGGCCGAAGTTGCGTCCGTTGCCGAGCGGCACCCCCTTGCGCGCCTGGGCGGTGCGCCTCGCGTCGATCGCCTTGGCGGACACCTTGCCCGCGGTCGCGTACCCGGAGCGGATGCGGATCGTGCCGAGCTTGGCGCCCGCCTTCACACCCACGATCACGGTCTTGCCCCTGGCGCCCACCAGGACGGGCCCGGCGTACCTGCCGCGCTTGTCGCGCAGCTGCAGGGTCACCCTGCTGTCGCGCGGCACGATCTTGAACGAGCGGCCCTTGGAGCTCGCGGCCTTGCCGTTGTAGCCGAGCGCGATGACGGTGTAGCCGGACTTGCTGAGCTTCCCGGTGATGGCCGCCTGCTTCTTCCCCCAGGCCGCGCCCGGCACGAGCAGGCAGACGGCGACAGCCGCACCGGCACAGGCGACGCCTCTTCGCATGTGAAAAAAGCTACAGAGGTGCGTGGACGGGCTTCAGGCCGCGACGCGGCCAGGTCCCTCCCGCGGGACCGCGTCGCGGGCCGTCAGCGGCTTCCCGCAGCGCTCGCACATGAGGTGGTCGTCCACGACGCCGCCGCAGTCCCTGTGCTCGATCAGCACGGGCGGTCCACCCTCGGCCAGGTACTTGTCGCCCCAGTGCACCAGCGCCATCAGCACCGGCCAGAGGTCGATGCCCTTCTCGGTGAGCCGGTACTCGTAGCGCGCCGGGTGCTCCTGGTAGAGCCGGCGCTCGAGGATCCCCGCGTCCACCAGGGTCTGAAGGCGGTTGCTCAGCACGTTGCGGGCGATCCCCAGACGGCGCTGGAAGTCCTCGAAGCGGCGGACGCGGTGGAACGCGTCGCGCAGGATCAGGAGCGTCCAGCGCTCCCCTATCAGCTCGAGCGTCCCCGCAATCGAGCAGTTCTGGCCTGAGTAATCCCGATGCAGCATCGTCTCCCCGAGTCCCCTGCGTGATTGTAGTCACGGTTAGTTGCGTGATGCAACGGTATCTGCAATAGTCGGTTGCGTCAAGCAACGGAGACCAGGAATGACGATCGAGATCACACCCCAGGACTTTCTCGCCCACCTCGAAGCGCTCTCGATCAGCGAAGAAGAGCTCATCGCCGAGCTGAACTGGCCGCACTCCGCCGAGGCCGCTCCCGCCGGTGAGTCGGCGACCGAGGCCGAGCCCGAGCGCACCCTCACCGTCACCTGGGAGGACCCGCTCGCCGGCCTCCCCCTGCGCCGCCGGATGGGTGGCCGCGAGTACCTCGACCGCATCGTGCGCGGAGAGGTCCCGCCGCCGCCGATGGCCAAGCTGCTCGACATCGACGTGGTGGAGATCGGCGAGGGCCGCGCCACGTTCGAGGGCACGCCCGGCGAGCAGCACTACAACCCGATCGGCGTTGTGCACGGCGGCTACGTGGCCACGCTGCTCGACTCGGCGATGGGCTGCGCGGTCGAGACGCTCCAGAGCGCCGGCACCGGCTACACCACGCTCGAGCTGAAGGTGAACTTCACGCGGCCGCTGACCGTCGACACCGGCCGGGTGCTGGCCGAGGGCATCGTGGTGCACGCGGGCTCGCGGGTCGCCACGGCCGAGGCCCGGCTGTTCTCGGCGCGGACCGGCAAGCTGCTCGCCCACGGCACCTCCACGCTGCTGATCCTCGGCGACCGCTAGATGGAGCGTCGCTGGAAGGTCCTGCTCGTCACCGCGGTGGCGGTGTTCATGGGGTTCCTCGACGTGACCATCGTGAACATCGCGTTCCCGGACATCCGGGAGTCCTTCAGCGACAGCTCGCTTGCCGGCCTCTCGTGGGTCCTCAACGCCTACAACATCGTCTTCGCCGCGCTGCTCGTGCCGGCCGGGCGCGTTGCGGACATCGTGGGCCGCCGGCGGATGTTCTTCATCGGGCTGATCACCTTCTTGGCGGCGTCGGCCGGGTGCGGCCTGGCCGGATCGGTCGAGATGCTCGTGGCCGCGCGCGTCGTCCAGGCGGCGGGCGCCGCGATCCTCGTCCCCACCTCGCTGGGGCTGCTGCTGCCCGAGTTCCCGCTCGAGCAGCGCGCCACCGCCACCGCTCTGTGGGGCGCGACCGGCGCTGTCGCGGCCGCCACCGGCCCCTCGCTCGGCGGCGTGCTCGTGCACGCCACCGACTGGCGGCTCGTGTTCTTCGTGAACATCCCGATCGGCCTGGCGGCGCTGATCCCCGCCCGGCGGCTGCTGCGCGAGGTGAAGCAGGACGGCGGCACGCTTCCGGATCCGCTCGGCGTGGTGCTGCTCACGCTCGGCGTGGCGGCGCTGGCACTCGGCATCGTGAAGGGCCCGGACTGGGGCTGGTCGAGCGCGCGGGTGATCGGCTCGCTGGCCGGCGGCATCGCCCTGCTCGCGCTGCTCGCGCTCCGCTCGGCCACGCACCGCGCGCCGGTGCTCGAGCTCGGCCTGTTCCGGGTGCGCTCGTTCGCCGTGGCGGTGAGCGGCACGTTCCTCTTCTCCGTCGCGTTCTACGCGCTCCTGCTCTGCAACATCCTCTTCCTCACGGAGGTCTGGCACTACTCGATCCTCGAGGCCGGCTTCGCGGTCACGCCGGGGCCGCTGATGGCCGCGGTCAGCTCCGCGGTTGCCGGACGGCTCACCGACCGCTTCGGGCCGCGACCGACGGCCATGGCCGGTCCGCTCCTGTTCACCGCCGGCTGCGCCCTGTTCGCCGCGAGCCTGGGCTCCGATGCGCACTACCTGCGCGACTACCTGCCGGCCACGCTGCTCACCGGCACGGGCGTGGGCACGACCTACGCGTCGTTCAGCGGCGCCGCTGTGGCCAAGCTGCCCCCGGCCCGCTTCGCCACCGGCAGTGCGATTGCCGCCTGCTTCCGCCAGATCGGCGCGGTGCTCGGCATCTCCGTACTCGTGGCGATTCTCGGTACCGCCACGCAAGCCAACCTGGTCCACACGTTCGACCGCGCCTACGCCTGGATGGCGATTGCCTCCGCGGCAGCCGGTTTGGCAGGATTCCTGCTGGGTAACGTGCGTGCGGGCGCCCCGTCCGGGGCCAAGCTCGGACCGGTCCGCTCGCTAAACTCCGTGCAGATATCCGACTCCGGGACGAGGAATTAGATGGCAGCCACTGACAAGACCCGCATTCAGAAGCCCAGCCCGATCGCCGAGGACGAGCAGGGCCAACTCGTCGCGAAGAAGGGCATCTCGCGCGAGGTCGTCACCGAGATGTCGAAGGTCAAGGGCGAGCCCGACTGGATGCTGCAGAAGCGCCTCAAGTCGCTCGAGATCTTCCAGCGCAAGCCCATCCCCACCTGGGGCGTCGATCTCTCCGATCTCAACTTCGATGAGCTCGTCCTCTACTCGCCGCCCACCGCGGGCCGCTACAACAGCTGGGACGACGTCCCGGAGGAGATGAAGAACACCTACGAGGCCCTCGGCATCCCCCAGGCCGAGCGCGAGCACCTCGCGGGCGTCGTGGGCGTGTGGCGCCAGGAGCCCGTCTACGAGGGACTCAAGAAGGAGTACGCCGACCTCGGGATCCTCTTCTGCTCGATGGACACCGCCATCACGGAGTACCCCGAGCTGGTCGAGCCCTACTTCATGACGAAGTGCGTGCCGCCGCAGGACAACAAGTTCTCGGCGCTGCACGGCGCGATCTGGTCGGGCGGCTCGTTCCTCTACGTGCCGAAGGGCGTGAAGGTCGACCTTCCGCTGCAGGCCTACTTCCGCATGGAGGGCTCAGGCGAGGGGACCTTCGAGCACACGCTGATCATCGCCGACGAGGGCTCCGACGTGAACTACATCGAGGGCTGCACGGCGCAGACCTACAGCGTCAACTCGATGCACTCGGCCGTGGTCGAGATCTTCGTGAAGGAGGGCGCGAAGGCCCGCTACACGACGGTCCAGAACTGGTCGAAGGACGTCTACAACCTGAACACCAAGCGTGCGGTCGTCGAGGCCAACGGCACGGTGGAGTGGGTCGGCGGCTCGATGGGCGCCAAGGTCGTGATGCTCTACCCGGGCTCGTTCCTGCTCGGCGAGGGCGCGCGCGCCGACCACCTCAACGTGGGCGTGGCCAGCGGCAACGTCTGGAAGGACACCGGCGCCAAGGTCATGCACCTCGCGCCGAACACCACGTCCAACATCCTCGCCAAGTCCATCTCCAAGGACGGCGGGATCATGGGCTACCGCGGTCTCGTGCGCATGGGCCACAACTCACAGGGCTCCAAGGCGCGCGTGCAGTGCGACGGCCTGATGATGGACGAGTACTCGCGCTCCGACACGTGGCCTGACATCCAGATCCAGAACCCGCACGTCACGGTCGCCCACGAGGCGGTCGTCGGCAAGATCTCCGACGAGCAGATGTTCTACCTCCAGTCCCGCGGCCTCTCCGAGGAGGAGGCGGCGGCGATGATCGTGAACGGCTTCATCGAGCCGGTCACGAAGGAGCTGCCGATGGAGTACGCCGTCGAGCTGAACCGCCTGATTCAGCTCGAGATGGTCGGCTCGATCGGCTAGCTCTCCGAGCCACTCGCGCTAACGTCCGGCGGCGTGCAGACCGTCGAGTTCGGCGCCGCGATCCTGGCCGTGTTCGTGCTGATCGGCTTCCTCGTGGTGATCGCTGTCGTCGCGCGAAAGCCGGAGGGCATCGACGCGGACGCCGCGCGCGCCTACTACGACGAGCACGGCCGCTGGCCGGACGAGGACTAGGCGCTGGGTGTGCCCGGCGTGATCACGCCGGACTCGTAGGCCAGGATCACCGCCTGTACGCGGTCGCGCAGGCGCAGCTTTCCGAGCACGTGCGCAACGTGGGTCTTGACGGTCCCCTCGCTCACCACGAGGCGCTCGGCGATCTCCGCGTTGGAGAGCCCGCGGCCCAGCAGCTCGAGCACCTCGCGCTCACGCGCCGTCAGCTCGTCGAGCACGGGCGGCGGCGGGCCCGACGCCGGTGAGCGGCGCACGAATTCCTCGATCACCGAGCGGGTCACCGCCGGCGTGATCAGCGCGTCGCCGCGCGCGACCACCTCCACCGCGGCCAGCAGCTCCTCGGGCGGTGCGTCCTTCAGCATGAAGCCGCTGGCGCCCGCCCGCAGCGCCTCGTACACGTACTCGTCGAGCCCGAACGTCGTGAGGATCAGAACGCGGATCGCGTCGCCCTCCACGCCGGTGAGCCGGCGGGTGGCCTCGATCCCGTCGACCCGCGGCATCCGGATGTCCATCAGCACGAGCGTAGGTCGCAGCCGCAGGGCCTGGTCCACCGCCTCGCGGCCGTCGGCCGCCTCCCCCGCGACCTCCACGTCCGGGACGGACTCGAGCAGCTTGCGGAAGCCGGCACGCACCAGCGCCTGGTCGTCCGCGATCAGGACGCGCGTGCTCATCCGAGCGGCAGGTGCGCGTGGATCTGGAAGCCGCCGCCGTCGCGCGGCCCGGTCTCGAGCGATCCGCCGTACAGCGCCACGCGCTCGCGCATTCCGATCAGGCCGTGTCCGGAGCCGTCGCCGTTCGCCTCCGGGAGTCCGTGCCCGTCGTCGCGCACCTCTATGTCGAGGCCGCGCGGCTCGTAGTGCAGCAGCACCTCGGCCTGTGCCGGCCCGGCGTGCTTGAGGGCGTTCGTCAGCCCCTCCTGGACGATTCGGTAGGCGCAGAGATCGACTCCGGCGGGCAGCGGGCCCGGCTCGCCCTCGATCTCCAGCCTGACCGGCAGCCCGGCGCGCTGTACCTGCTCCACCAGCAGGTCGATCTGGTCCACGCTCGGCTGCGGCTCGAGGCCCTCGCGCTCGCCGCCCGGCCGCAGCATCCCAAGCAGCCGGCGGGCCTCGGCCAGGGCCTGGCGGCCCGCCTGCTCGATCGAGGTCAGCGCCTCGCGGGTCGAGTCCTGCCCGTCGGGCAGCGCGTGCCGCTCGGCGCCCGCCTGGACCACCATCACGCTGACGTTGTGGGCCACGAGGTCGTGCAGCTCGCGTGCGATGCGAGCGCGCTCCTCGGCCACCGCCTGGTTCGCGCGCAGCTCGTGCTCGCGCTCCAGGAGCTCGGCGCGCGCGGCGAGCGTCTCGGCCCTGAGCTGGCGGTCGCGAACGGCACGCCGCACCAGGTACATCGCGATCGCCGGAACCACCGTGAACAGGAAGTCGTCGTTGATGTGGCGGGGCGGCGGGCCGAAGTACGCAATGAGGTTGGAGAGCGCGAGCACGCCGAGGCCGGTCACAAACCCGCGGGCGTCCGTCCAGACCGCGATGCCGTAGAGGGCGCACATCCAGGCGACCCCCTCGGCCAGCGACTGGCCCGGCGAGGCGTCGAGAATCATCAGCCCGTTCGCCAGAAGCGACACCGAGCCGGCCGCCAGCGGCCGGCGCCTGCGCACCGCCACGCATGCCGCGATCACGAAGAGGTAGATCGTGGCGAGCCACGTCGGTCCCGGCACCGCGTTGCTGGCCCACAGCTCGATCTGCCCGACCACCACGACGCCGATCGCGACGATGCGGTCGAGGCTCTCCCCCCTTGGCAGGCGCTTTGTCACGCGTCCACGCTAACGCGATGGCCGCCACATTTCATCTGTCTGCCGGCCGATATGAAGGCCGGAATATCCCCCGCGCGGCAGAGACGGAAATACGCCCCGTTCCAGACGAAATGCGGTTTCCGCGCTCTTACGGTCCCCCGAGTCCATCAACCCCAGGAGGACCCACATGCCAGCAGCACGCCACATCCGTCTCCCGCTCGCGTTCGGCGCCACCGCCGCAGCGATCGCCACCGCCGCCGTGCTGGCCACCGCGGGGTCGGCGCAGACGCCGCCGAGCTCGCTTCACCTGGTCTCGACCACGCAGAAGAACATCGGCTTCTTCCCGAAGCGCGCGCCGCGCCAGGGCGACCGCTTCGGCTTCGGCGACAAGATCACGGGCGACGACACCGGCTACGACCGCGCGGTCTGTACCGTCGTGGGCGGCAAGCGCCTCCTCTGCACGATCCAGGTTCAGCTCTCCAAGGGCACCCTGAGCGTGCAGGGCTTGATCCCGCAGAAGTCGACCAACGAACCGGTCGCGATCACCGGCGGCACCGGCGCCTACGACGGCGCGCGCGGCACCGCGCTGGTCACGGACGTGAGCAACACGCAGACCAAGATCGACGTGAGCCTGCTCCCGTAGCGACCTAGCGAGCCGGGGCGCTGCAGACGGCGTGACCGCAGACGCGGTACACGACGCCCGGCTGCAGCGCCCAACGGCGCGCGAACGCGTAGGTGATCCCATCGCCACCGCGCTTCAGCGTCACCGCGTAGGGCGCGCCCAACGCCCAACCGCCGTCGAAGCCGCTGAAGGCATCCTCGCGGCCCTGGTTGTAGTTACCGTGGTTCGCGGTCGCGCGGCCGAGGAAGAACGCTCCTACCGCGACGAGTACCAGTAGTAGAGCTGCCAATCTCATCGCGGCGAGCTTACGGATGCGGATCACGATCGCGGACTACGACCCGGCCTGGCCGGAGCGCTACGAGCGGGAGCGCGAGCGGATCGCCGCCGCGCTCGGGCCCGCCGCTCTGCGCATCGAGCACATCGGCTCGACCTCGGTTCCGGGGCTCGCCGCCAAGCCGATCGTCGACGTCCTCGTGACCGTCGCCGATCCCGAGGACGATCCGGCCTTCGCGCCGCTCGTCGAGGCGGGCTATGAGCTGCGCGTCATCGAGCCCGGGCACCGCATGTTCCGGACGCCGGCGGCGGACGTCCACGTGCACGTGTGGGCGGTCGGCGATCCCGAGGTGGTCCGCTACCTCGCGTTCCGCCAGCGCCTCCGGGCGAACGCCGACGACCGCGCCTCCTACGAGCGGCTGAAGCGCAAGCTGGCGAAGCGCGAGTGGGAGAC
>DATNBJ010000468.1:0-2270 GCA_035572055.1 Thermoleophilaceae bacterium
GCGCCCGCACACCTCGCCGATGCAGACGCGCTCGATGGAGCTCCAGGCGCCGCCGATCTACATCGTGGTGCCGGGGCGCGTGTACCGCCGCGACTCGGACGCCACCCACACGCCGATGTTCCACCAGCTCGAGGGGCTGGCGGTGGACGAGGACATCACGCTGGGCGACCTGCGCGGGATCTTCCTCGAGTTCGCCCGCGCGATCTTCGGCGACGAGCGCGACGTGCGCCTGCGCTCCGGCTACTTCCCTTTCACCGAGCCGAGCGTGGAGATGGACGTGTCCTGCTTCAACTGCGGCGGCAGCGGCCACCTGTCCGACGGCTCGCGCGATCCCCTCTGCAAGGGCTCCGGCTGGATCGAGATCCTCGGCTCGGGGATGGTCGACCCGAACGTCTACGGCTTCGTGTCGGACATGGGCTACGACCCCGAGCGCATCCAGGGGTTCGCGTTCGGGATGGGCATCGACCGCATCGCGATGCTGCGCCACGGCGTGCCCGATCTGCGGGAGATGTTCGAGAACGACATGCGGTTCTTGGAGCAGTTCGGATGATCGGGTGTGCGGTGTGGGGTGTCGGGTGTGGGGGAACTGCATGAGGGTTCCTCTCGCCTGGCTTCGCTCCTATTGCGATCCGGCTCTGTCCACCGATGAGCTCGCCGATCGGCTTGCCGGCGTCGGGCTTCAGGCCGAGCGCATCGATCGGCTTGGTGTCGGCTCCGCCGACGGCTTCGTGGTTGGGAAGGTTCTCTCCGCCGAGAAGCATCCGGATGCCGACCGGCTCACCGTGTGCGTCGTCGACGACGGCGAGGCCGACCCGCGCGAGATCGTGTGCGGGGCGCCGAACGTGGCCGCCGGCCAGACCGTGGCGGTGGCGCGGCCGGGCGCGATCATGCCCGACGGCACCAGGCTCGGCGAGGCCAAGCTGCGCGGGGTCAGGTCGAGCGGAATGATCCTCGCCGAGGACGAGGTCGGGATCAGCCACGACCACGCGGAGACGATGGTGCTGCGCGACGACCTCGCGCCGGGCACGCCGCTGAACGAGGCGCTCGTGATCGAGGACGAGGTGCTCGACCTCGAGGTGAACCCGAACCGCCCGGACTGCCTGGCGGTGTACGGGGTCGCGCGCGAGGTGCACGCGCTGAGCGGCGCGCCGCTCGAGCCGGAGCCGCCGGACGTCGACCCGGCCGGCGACGAGCAGGTCGAGATCGACATCGATCCCGAGATCTGCCTGCGCTTCACCGCGCGCGTGTACGAGGACGTGAAGATCGGGCCCTCGCCGCTGTGGCTGAAGCAGCGACTGACCGCGGCGGGCCAAAGGCCGATCAACAACGTGGTCGACATCACCAACTACGTGATGCTCGCCACCGGGCAGCCGCTGCACGCGTTCGATCTCGACAAGGTGCGCGGCGGCAGGATCGATGTGCGGCGGGCGCGGGACGGCGAGAAGATCACCACGCTCGACGACGTGGAGCGCACGCTCGACTCGGAGATGGCGGTGGTCTGCGACGCCGAGGGGCCGTCCGGCATCGGCGGCGTGATGGGCGGCCAGATCTCCGAGGTGTCGGACGGCACCACGCGCGTGCTGATGGAGGCCGCCACCTGGGTTGGGCCGAACATCCTCCAGACCTCGAAGAAGCTGGCGCTGCGAAGCGAGGCAAGCGCGCGCTTCGAGAAGCAGCTTCACCCCGACTTCGCGCTGGCCGGCCAGCGCCTCGCCGCTCGCCTGATGGTCGACCTGTGCGGCGCGCGGCTCGTGTCGGGCACGATCGACGTCTATCCGAACCCGGCGGAGCAGCGGCGGGTGCGCTTGCGCTACCCGCGCATCGAGAAGCTGCTGGGCGAGCGTATCCCCGAGGACGAGGTGACCGGGATCCTCGAGCGGCTCGGATTCGGGCTCGAGGAGGCGACCGCGTCGGATGGCCCGGTGTGGGATCTCGTGGTCCCGTACTGGCGCGACGGCGACGTGCAGCGCGAGGCCGACGCGATCGAGGAGGTCGCGCGGGTCCACGGGCTCGACAACATCCCGGCGACGCTGCCGAAGCGCAGCCAGGCGGTGGGCCGCCTGACGTTCGAGCAGCGCCTGCGCCGCCGCATGGAGGACGCCCTGCGCGACCGCGGCTACAGCGAGACCATCTCGTGGAGCTTCACGTCGGCGGCCACGATGGAGGCGCTGCGCCTCGGCGACGTGCCGCTGCTCCACCTGTCGAATCCATTGAGCGAGGAGCAGTCGGTGATGCGCCCGCTGCTGCTCCCCGGCGTGCTCGACGCCGCC
>DATNBJ010000469.1:0-3159 GCA_035572055.1 Thermoleophilaceae bacterium
GGGGCGAGAGTATCATTGGGGACCCGAAGCGTTTCTGGCGGCGACCTGCCGCAAGGCCGGGCTGCCGCCGGACGCCTGGCAGGAACCGGCGACCGAGGTGTTCACGTTTCAAGCGGACGTGTTTGCCGAAGGCCGGGAAACGGGAAGCGGGAAAGGGGAAGCGTGAATCCGCGGATAGTGACAACGCCGATCGCACCGCTCGTGCTCCCCGAGTCGCGGCTGGCACCGCGGCGCGTGGCGCCGGACGTGGTCGCCGCCGCGCTCCCGGGAGCGGCGCGCGATCGGCTCGCGGCGGACGAGGTTCTGGTCGTCACGACCGGCCAGCAGCCGGGGCTCTTTACCGGGCCGCTCTACACCGTCTACAAGGCCCTGTCGGCCATCGCGCTGGCGCGGCGCCTGGAGCGGGAGCGCCGGGTGCCCGTCGTGCCGGTGTTCTGGGTGGCTGGGGACGACCACGACTTCGCCGAGGCGAACCACACCTGGTTCTTGAACGGCAGCGGTGAGCTCGTGCAGATCGTGCTGCGCGAGCGCGCGGCGGATGCGCCGCTCGTCCCGGTCGCCCGCGAGCCCTGTGGTCCGGAGATCGTCGCGGCGCTGGGCCAGCTCAGGGAGGGCACGCCGGAGACCGAATTCAAGGCCGGCGTGATCGAATGGCTCGAGCGCTCGTACCGGCCCGAGGCCACGCTGGCGGACGCGTTTGCCGGGGCGCTGGACGCGGTGCTGGGGCCCCGAGGGCTCGTGGTGCTGCGCGCGTACGACGCCAGCGCCAAGCGGGCAGCCGCCCCCTGGGTTCTCAAGGGGCTCGACCTCACGCTCCCGGACGGCTACACGCCCGTGTTGGTGGAGGCCCGCCAGGGTCGCGACCGGCTGCAGCGCGACGGCGACGTGTTCGCGACGCGCCGCAGCGGGGAGCGCTTCACCCGCGCGGAGCTCAAGCGCGTCGCCGTCGAGGCACCGGAACGGCTCTCGCCCAACGTGCTGCTTCGACCCGTGGTGGAGGCGGCGCTGCTGCCAACGGTGGCCTATACGGCGGGGCCGGCGGAGCTCAAGTACCTCCAGGACGCCCTGCCCCTGTACGGCGCGCTCGGCGTGACACGCCAGCCGCCGGTGCCGCGTTGGTCGGGCGTGATCGTGGAGGGCCGGGTGGAGAAGCTGATGGAGCGTCACGGGATCGATCTCGCGGCGTTCGATGGCAAGCCGGGCGAGCTCGAGGCTCGCCTCGTCCGGCACGAGTTGCCGCCGGAGACCGTGGCGACGCTCGCGGCGCTGCGCAGCGGCCTCGAGGAGCAGTACGGCCACCTGCTCGAGTCCGTCGTGAAGATCGACCCGACGCTCGAGCGGACCATCGAGTCCGCCCGCAACGCCGCGCTCGCGGGCGCGCAGACGATCGAGAAGAAGCTCGTCGCGAGCCTCAAGCGCCTCGAGGGCGAGACGCTGGTGCGCCAGATCGCCCGCGCTCGTGCGGCCGTCTATCCGGCGGGACAGCCGCAGGAGCGCGTGCTCACGCTCCCGTCGTTCCTCATTCGCTACGGGCCCGGCCTCGTCGACGCGCTGGAGCAAGAGGTGGCGCGCTGGGCGAGCGCTTCGTAGAATCCTTCCATGTGGGTCTTCGTCGTCGTGCTGCTCGTGGCTCTGATGATTCCCATCACCGCGATCCTGCTCGATTCACCGCTGGGGCGCTCGTTTGCGCGGCGGCTGGAAGGTCAGGGAGACGGAGGGGGTGCGGGGAGCGGGGTGGGGGTGCGCCAGCTGGAGCAGCGGGTGGAAACGCTGGAATCGGACCTCGCGGATCTGAACCGCTCCATCGCCGGCATGCGTGAGGAGCTGCAGTTCGTACAGCGCCTGCTGGAAGACCCCGGTAAGAAGAAGCGTCCGACCTGACCGCGCCACCGCCGGCCGCCCCGCGGGGCGGGGGAGGGCGCCACGCGGCACAGGTCGCCGCCGGCATCTTCCTGACGCGCGTGCTCGGCTACGTGCGCGAGCGCGTGTTCGCGCACTACTTCGGCAACGACAGCATCCCCGCCGACGCCTTCCGCGCCGCGCTCCGGATCCCGAATACCATCCGCAGCCTGCTGGGCGAAGGCACGCTCTCGGCGTCGTTCATTCCCGTGTACGCCGCGCTCAACGAGCGGCCCGACAAGGCGGCCGCGCGATCGCTGGCGGGGGCGATTCTCGGGTTGCTGTTACTTGCCTCCGGCGTGCTCGCCCTGCTCGGCATCGCGCTGGCGCCGGCGATCACCACCCTGATCGCGAAGGGATTCGACGAGCCGCGCCGCCAGCTCACCATCACGCTCGTGCGCATCCTGTTTCCGATGACGGGGCTGATGGTGGTCTCGGCGTGGTGTCTGGGCATTCTCAACACGCACCGCCGCTTCTTCCTGCCGTACGCGGCACCGGCGCTTTGGAATGTCGCGGGCATCGTGGCGATGCTCGCCGCCGGCACCTGGTTCGCGAACCACAGCCTGCCGCTCGACGTCCAACTGCACCGCCTGTCGCTGGCCCTTGCATGGGGTACGGTGGCGGGGAGCCTGCTCCAGATCGGGGTGCAGCTGCCCGCGTGCTGGAGGCTGCTCCAGGGCATCCCCCTGCGGCTCTCCACCTCGCCCGAGGGGGTGCGGAGCGTGCTGGTGGCCTGGCTCCCGCTGCTCGTTGGCGCAGGGGTCGCGCAGCTCTCCGGGCTCATCGACACGCTGCTCGGCTCCTTCAGCGGGCCAGGGGGCGTCTCGGCGCTCGGCTACGCCCAGCTGATCCAGGTCCTGCCGATCAGCCTGTTCGGTGTCTCGGTCACCGCGGTGTCGCTGCCGGAGCTGTCGCGTGAGGCGGCCGCGGGAGCAGGAGGTCCCGCGCCCAACGAGCAGCTGCGGGCGCGGATCGCCGTCGGGTTCCGGCGCATCGTGTTTTTCGTCGTGCCGTCCTCCATCGCATTCCTCGCCCTGAGCCGGGAGATCGTGGCCGCGCTGTACCAAACCGGGCGATTCACGGCCGATGCGACGGCTCTCGTCGCGAGTGTGCTCGCCGCGTACGGCGTCGGGCTCGTCGGTCAGGCCACGGTCAAACTGTTCGCGTCGGGGTTCTACGCGATGCGCGACACGCGCACCCCGGTGAAGATCGCGGCATTCTCTCTCGTGGTCTCGACCGGCCTATCCTGGCTGTTCATGC
>DATNBJ010000470.1:0-4448 GCA_035572055.1 Thermoleophilaceae bacterium
AGCAGGCGCTCACGGCGATGGACGCCGCGGTGATGCTCGTCGCCCACGACCGCTGGTTCCTCGAGGCGGTGGGCACCTCGGTCCTGGAGCTCGAGGCGGGGCGCTCGCGGTTCTTCCCCGGCACGTGGAGCGCGTGGCGCTGCACGACCAGCGGCCGCCGCGCGAGCGGGAGCTGTCGCTGCGGGAGTACGTGCTCGGGGGCTGCGCGGACCTGCTCGCGCTGGAGAAGGAGCTGGCCTCGCTGGAGCAGGAGATGGCCGCGGGCGCCGCGGTGCTGGATCGCTACGCGGCGGTGCAGGCGCGGCTCGAGCACGCCGGCGGCTACACCTGGCGCGAGCGCGCGATGGCCGTCGTGCGTGGGCTCGGCTTCCACGAGGCCGATCTCGACCGGCCGCTGGCCACCTTCTCGGGCGGTGAGCTGACGCGCGGCTCGCTGGCGCGCACGCTGGCCGGCGACCCCGACCTGCTGCTGCTCGACGAGCCCACCAACCACCTCGACATCGAGTCCCTCGAATGGCTCGAGCAGCGGCTCGTGTCCGTCGACGCCGCCGTGATCCTCGTCGCCCACGACCGCTGGTTCCTCGAGGCGGTGGGCACCGCCGTGCTCGAGCTGGAGGGCGGCCGCTCGCGCTTCTTCCCCGGGCCCTGGCACGCGTGGCGCAAGGAGCAGGCCGCGCGCGAGCTGGCCCTCGGCCGCGCGATCGAGCGCCAGCAGGCGGAGATCGAACGGCTCGAGCGGTTCGTGACCCGCTTCCGCGCCGGCACCCGCTCGCGGCAGGCGCAGTCGCGTGTCAAGCGGCTCGAGAAGATGGAGCGGATCGAGCGGGATCCGCGCGACGGGCGGGCGCTCGGCTTCGGCTTCGAAAAGCCGTCGCGTTCGGGTCGTGTTGTCCTGGAGCTCGAGGGCGCGTCGCTTGCAGCGGGCGACAAGCAGCTGCTCACCGGCGCCGACCTGTGGCTCGAGCGCGGTGAGCACGTGACCCTCGTCGGGCCGAACGGCGTCGGCAAGACCACGCTGATCGACACGCTGGCGGGACGCCGGCCACTCGAGAAGGGCAAGCTGCGCACGGGTCACAACGTCGAGCTGGGCTACCTGTCGCAGCACGCCGAGGAGCTGGGCAGCCAGGGCACCGTGCTGGAGGCGGCGCAGCGGGCGACGGGCTTGACGCCGGGCAAGGCGCGGGCGCTGCTCGGCCGCTTCCTGTTCTCGGGCGCCGAGGCGGAGAAGCCGCTGGCAGGGTTGTCGGGCGGGGAGCGGCGGCGGCTGTCACTGGCGATCCTGGTCCAGTCGAGCGCGAACCTGCTGATACTCGACGAGCCCACCAACCACTTGGATTTGGAAAGCCGCGAGGCGCTGGAGGACGCGCTGCGGGTATTCGACGGGTCACTGATCCTCGTCTCGCACGACCGCGCTTTGCTCGACGCCGTCGGCACGCGCACGATCGCCATCGAGGACGGGGAGTTGCACAGCCACCAGGGCGGCTGGGCCGATTACGTGCGCGCGCGTGAGGAGAAGAAGGCGGCCGCGCAGTCGAACGGCAAGGGCGCCCGCTCGCGGGCGTCGCGCGAGAAGCCGAAGCCGGCGGTCTCCAAGGACCGCAAGCGGCGGATGACCGCGGTGGAGGGCAACATCGAGTCCGCCGAGAACGCGCTGGCCGCGCTCGAGGACGAGCTGTCGGATCCGGCGGCGTGGGCGACGCCCGAGCGCTCGGCCGAGTCGACTCGCCGGCACGAGCAGGCCAAGCGCGCCGTCGAGGGGCTCTACGAGGAGCTGGCGGCGCTGGAGGGCGGCTAGCGGCTTTCTACCGACCGCGACTGCGGCAACCACCCGATGATCCGGGGCCGCGGCGGGTGTATCCCACGCGGCATGAAACGCGTCGTCGTAGATCGCTTTGGCGGGCCCGAGGTCCTGAAGATCGTGGAGGAGGACGATCCCCGACCGGGACCGGGCGAAATCAGGGTCAGGGTCCTGGCGGCAGGCGTGTCGTTCACCGACGCGCTGATACGCGCGGGCACCTACCTCGGCGGCCCGAAGCCGCCGTTCACTCCCGGCTACGAGCTGGTCGGCGTGGTGGAGGAGTGCGGGCTCGGCTGCTCGCGGCTGCACGAGGGCGAGCGCGTTGGCGCTCTCACGGTGTGGGGCGCCGACGCCGAGTGCGTCTGCGTGCCGGAGGAGTACGCCGTCGAGGTGCCGGAGGACCTGGATCCGGCGGAGGTCGTGTGCCTGATCTTCCCGTACATGACGGCGTACCAGATGCTCCACCGCACCGCGAGGGCCATTGCCGGGGAGACCGTGCTCGTACACGGCGCCGCGGGCCGGGTGGGCACCGCCGCGCTCGAGCTCGGGGCGCTCGCGGGGCTGCGCATGATCGGGACCGCTTCCGCTCATGACCGCGAGGGGGTCGAGCGGCTCGGCGCGATCCACATCGACTATCGCAACGAGGACTTCGTCGCCCGGGTGCGCCAGCTGACCGGCGGCGAGGGCGTGGACGTCGTGATCGACGGGATCGGCGGCCCGATTGCGCTGCGCTCCTTCCGCGTCTTGCGACGCGGCGATCAGATCACCGGCGATCCCGGTGGGAGCCTGATCACGATGGGCAACTACAACACGATGGTGCGCGGCCAGAAGAGCCGGCGAGGCTGGCTGGAGTGGTGGCCCGCAACCGCGGCCGTATGGGCGTGGGGCACCCTCTCCTCGCGGCGGCGGGTGATGGGCTACCGCGTCCAGAAGCTCCGTATCCCGCACCAGGACTGGTTCCAGGAGGACTTCCAGGCTCTTCTCCGCCTGCTGCGCGAGGGCAAGATCCACCCGGTGGTGGCCGAGCGGCTGCCGCTGGACGACGCTCGTCGCGCGCACGAGCTGCTCGAGAGCAGCGCGGCTACGGGGAAGCTGGTGCTGGTCCCATGAGCCGATAGACACGGAGGGGCTCGCCGAAGCGACCGGTGGTATCGAACTGTGGAGACGTTCCAATATTGGTGGCGACGCCTGCTGAAGCGAGGTTCTCCGCCTGCAGGCGGGCCACGATGCTCGGCGCCCCGACAGGCCCGAAGGCGTCGTCGCGGACGGCACGGGCGCCCTCGGTGGCCAGGCGGCGGCCCCAGCCGCGCGGGTCGAGCCATCAGCCGATCTCGAACTCGTCGGGGCTCAGGCCCGCGGTGCCCTCGCCCAGGTAATTCAGTGCGATGAAGCCGACCGCAGCCGTACCCTCGACCGCCACGCGCCAGCCGAAGCCATGGGTGTCCCAGTGCTCGCCGATCAGCTGCGCGACCTCCCGTGCGCGCTCGGGCGACCGGGGCTGCCCATCGCCGATGTAGCGGACCACCTCGGGGTCGGCGCCCAGCTTCGCCAGGAACTCCGCGTCGGACTCGGCCCACGGACGCAGGACCAGCCGCTCCGTGTGCAGCTCGCTCACGTGATGGCGGGTACCGGCGGCGAGGCGCCCAGAGCGGTGAGGCGGTCGGCCGGGGAGCGCGCGACGAAGCGATAGCTGCCCGGCTTCGGCAGCTTCACGGCGAGGCTGTAGGCGCCGTTCACCGCATTCACCTTGATGAATCGGACCCGCCTGAACGCGCGCTTGCGGAAGACCTGCTCCTCCACGAGGAGTCGCCGCTTCGCGGGCGCGACGGTGCCGCTGAGCGTGACCGCCCCGTTGGCGGGCGGGGCCGCCTGCAGAGTGACCACGGGCACGACGTACGCGGCCACGGGTGCCGCCGACAGTCGCGGCAGCGTGCCGTCGCCCACGAAGAGCGCCCGGACGGTGTCGTTGTGCGCGAGCGGCAGCGAGCCGCCGTAGGAGCCATCCGGCGCCAGCGGCAGCGTGAGGAGCGTGCGGCCGCCGGCGGCGAGGCGGTCCTGGATCTGCACGGTCGCGCCGGGCGGGATCGCCATGCCGGGCGGCGGGGTGAGCTTTCCGCCGAGCGCGAGCTGCTGGGGATAGGTCAGCACGTTGGTGGGCGCGGTGAGGCTGAGCTGGCCCACGGGCCCCTCGAGCGCCGCGACCTGCAGGCGAAGCTGCGGGAGCTGCGCGTAGAGCGCGCTGCCGGGGCAGGCCGTGGAGTCCACGTCGCGATGGCCGGAGATGCGGTTCACGGACACGAACGTCCCGGCCCTGAACGGCGTGTCGGGCCCGCCGTTCGACACCACGCCGATCTTCCCCTCGGGCGGCACGCCGGACAGCGACAGCTTCCACGCGAGCACGTGCGCGAGCGCGTCGACGCCCGCCGCGGGCAGCTGCCTGTAGCCGAAGTTGCCGAGCGTCGCCACACCCGCCGAGTGGAGGTTGAAGCCGCCCGCCTGCGCGCCGACGACGGGCTCGTCGATCCCGCCCGCGCGGCCCTCGAACACCTGGCCGTACCTGTCGACCAGCATGTTGTAGCCGATGTCGTTCCAGCCGTTCACGTTGCGGTGGAAGAGACAGATCCCGAGGACGATCGCGGGCGAGTCGCTG
>DATNBJ010000471.1:0-3924 GCA_035572055.1 Thermoleophilaceae bacterium
GTGCGGAGCACTATGGCCGGCCCACGTGCTTGCCCTGCTTGCTCCTCGCCCCGCTGCGAGCGGGCCCGGGCCCTTGGTCCGGCCGCGGATCAATCCGTATTGCGAGCGCCCTCGGCACTAGTCCAGCGGAGCGAAAACCAAGCGTGGCAAGGACGCAGGGAGGCCGCAGGACGACAGTCCGCGGCCGACCGAGGACGCAGCCAGGCGCAGGTTTGCAGCCCGCTGGGCTAGTGGCGTGCTAGTGACGGAAGTGGCGGCGCGCGGTGAAAACCATCGGCACCCCGGCCTTGTCGCACGCCTCCACCACTTCGTGGTCGCGCTGCGAGCCGCCGGGCTGGATGATCGCGGAGATTCCGGCTTCGATTGCCAGCTCGGGGCCGTCCGCGAAGGGGAAGAAGGCGTCGGAGGCCATCACGGCGCCCTGCAGTGGCGCGTCGGCCTTCTCCACCGCGAGGCGCACCGCGTCGACGCGGCTCATCTGGCCGGCGCCGATGCCCACGGTGGCGAGCTTCTTGCCGAGCACGATCGCGTTCGAGCGCACGTGCTTGCACACGCGCCAGGCGAACAGCAACTCGCCCCACTGCTCCTCGGTGGGCCGCGCCTCGGTGACGACCGACAGCTCGTCGCGGGTCTCGGTCTCACTGTCGCGGTCCTGGACCAGAATGCCGCCGCGCACCCGCCTGATGTCGTGCTCGCCGAGCGGCACCCGGCGCCGCTCCTGGTTGTCCAGGATGCGGATGTTCGGCTTCTGCATGAGGATGTCGAGCGCGTCCTCGTCGTAGCCCTCGGCGAACACGAGCTCCACGAACGTGTCGTTGAGCCGCTGCGCGAGCTCCCTGTCCACGCGGCGGTTGAAGCAGTAGACGCCGCCGTACGCGCTCACCGGATCGCTGGCCAGCGCGCGCTCGTACGCGTCGAGCGGCGACGAGCCCACCGCCGCGCCGCACGGGTTGTTGTGCTTGATGATCGCCGCGGCCGGAACCTCGAACTCCTCGAGCAGCTTCCGCCCCGAGTCGAGGTCGAGCAGGTTGTTGAACGACAGCTCCTTGCCGTGGAGCTTCGAGACCATCGACAGCAGGTCGGTGCGCGCACCCGCCTGCGAGTAGTAGGCCGCGCGCTGGTGCGGGTTCTCGCCGTAGGAGAGGTCGAGCACCTTCTCGTACGCGCGCACGTAGAGGCCGGGGAACGACTCCTCCTTCTCCGAGAACCAGCGCGAGATGGCCGCGTCGTAACGGGCCGTGTAGCCGAACGCCTCCATCGCGAGCGCCTCGCGCGTGGGCTCGGACAGGCGGCCGTCGCGCCGGCCCAGCTCGTCGAGGATCGCGTCGTAGCTCTCCGGCCGGACCACCACGGCCGCGAAGGCGAAGTTCTTGGCCGCCGCGCGGATCAGCGTCGGGCCGCCAATGTCGATGTTCTCGATGACCTCCTCGTCCTCGACGCCGCGGCGGCTGGCCGTGCGCTCGAACGGATAGAGGTTCACGCAGACGAGGTCGATCGGCTCGATGCCGTGCTCGTTCAGGGTGCTGATGTGCTCCGGGTTCGACCGCACCGCGAGCAGGCCCGCGTAGATGCGCGGGTTCAGCGTCTTCACGCGACCGTCGAGGATCTCCGGGAAGCCCGTGTAGTCCTCCACCGGCCGCGACTCGATGCCGGCATCCGACAGCTCGCGCGCCGTGCCGCCCGTGGACACGATCTCGATGCCGAGATCGGTGAGCCCCTTCGCGAACTCCACGAGGCCGCGCTTGTCGGACACGGTCAGGAGCGCCCGCTGGATCCGCACCTCTCCGGGCTGCACTACCTGGTTGGAACTTGTCTCAGTGGCCTCCGACATCCGCTCGTTCCTCGATCAACACACGACGGGGGCTACCCGGATCGATACGCACGGCCCCCCTTGCCAGGAGCTTGACTGCCCTCGGCAGCAGCTCGTGTTCGATCGCGTGAATCGCCTCCTCTGTGGCGTCGATGTCCGCAGGATAGGGAAGCTCGAACGCCTGCTGCAGGATGATCGGCCCGCTGTCGACCCCCTCGTCGACGAAGTGCACCGTCACGCCGCTCACCCTCACCCCCGCCTCGATCGCCTGCTCGATAGCCCTTATACCGGGAAACGCCGGAAGTAGAGACGGGTGGACGTTCACGATCCGGCCCTCGAAGCGCCGGATGAACTCCGCACTGAGGATCTCCATGAAGCCGGCCAGCACCAGGAGGTCGATGTCGTGCTCCTCGAGCCAGTCGCCCATCGCGGAGTCGCGCTCCGCGCGTTCGCGATACGAACCCGACTCGAACACGCCTGTCTCGACTCCCGCCTCGCGCGCCCGCTCCAGGCCGCGGGCCCGCGGCTTGTTCGAGCCGACGCACACCACCTCGGTCCCCTCGTGGCCGTGAACCGTGTCGAGGATCGCCTGGAGGTTGGTCCCCTCACCGGAGACCAGCACCGCGACCCGGTAGCTCACGCCGCCACGGACGCGGGCGGCACCTGCAGGACCGGATACGGACCTCCCGTGGTGGCCAGCCGCTTCTGCTCGATCAACTCGTCGATGCGAGCAAGGATGTCAGCCCGGCGCATCTTCGACGACGTTCCGTAGGCCGGCAGGCCGTCGTAGGAGTTGCGCTCGATCTTCTGCGTGCGCGCGCCGGCGAGGATCGCGGCGCACGTCGTCCGCCCCACCGCGGGCCGCGCCGTGCGCGCCACGGACAGGATCGCGTCGTCGAGGTCCCCAATCTCCTCGGGCGTGCGCTCGGGCAGCTCCGGGACGAGGCCCGTGTCGCAGACGTCGCAGCAGGGTCCGTCAGGCTGAGGCTCCGTGCGGTCTCCGAAGTGGCGCAGGATCGCCCGCCGCCGGCAGGCGTCCTCCTCGACGTAGGCCCAGATCTCGCGGTACTGGCGCCAGCGGGCGCGCGCCGCCTCGCCCATCGACGCCTGGCAGCGGGCGTCAGCCATGCGGTCGAACGCCCCGCTGAGCTTGCCCGCCACGCGATCGGGCGCCGACGGCAGAGGCTCCAGCACGCCAGCGCTCGCCAAGTGGCCGAGCAGCGCCGCGAGCTGGTCGCCGTTCGTGCCGGTCATCCCCGCCAGCTCCCGCGCGCCAAGCTCGTAGCGCCCCTCGCCGTCCGCGACCGCGGCCAGCCGCTCGAACAGCACCCGGGGGAGCTCCGGACCGAGCTCGTCGCGCTTGATGAAGTGGACGTGGAGCGCCTTGTCGCGGTTCTCGGCGAGCAGCAGCGCCCGCGCGGGGGCGCCGTCGCGGCCTGCACGGCCGGCCTCCTGGTAGTAGGCCTCCAGCGAGGAGGGCACGCTCGCGTGCACCACCGTCCGAACGTTGGCCTTGTCCACCCCCATGCCGAACGCGTTGGTGGCGACGATGACCCGCGCCTGGTCCGCCATGAACGAGGCCTGCACCTCGGCGCGATCGCGGCGCTCGAGCCCCGCGTGGTAGGCAAGCGCCGGCTCGCCCAGCTCGCGGCTCAACGTAGCCGCGAGCTCCTCCGACCCCGCGCGCGTGCCCGCGTAGACGATCGCCGGCAACGCATCCGGGCCGCGCAGAGTCTCGATCAGCAGCGTGTGCTTCTCGTGTGGCGCCGGTCGCGCGACGGCGAATGACAGGTTGGGCCGGTCGAACCCGGTGGCCACACGCAGCGGTTCGCGCAGGCCGAGCCGCCGCACGACATCGGCGGCCACCCCCGGCGTGGCGGTGGCGGTGGACGCCACGATCGAGTCGGCGTCCAGATACCGCGCGGCGTCGGCGAGGCGGAAGTAGTCGGGCCTGAAGTCGTGCCCCCACTGCGACACGCAGTGCGCCTCGTCCACCACGAACAGGCCCACTCGCGCCTCACGGATGCGCTGCACGAAGCCGGGCGAGGAGAAGCGCTCGGGCGCGACGTACAGCAGCCGAAGCTGACCCGAGACGGCCGCGTCCACGGCCGCGA
>DATNBJ010000472.1:0-17353 GCA_035572055.1 Thermoleophilaceae bacterium
GCGCTGATGCCGGGCGGCCGGCTGCCGCGCGCGGAGACCGAGCTCGTGATCCTGCGCGTGGCCCACAACTGCGGCTCGGACTACGAGTGGGGCCACCACGAGCGGCTCGGCCTCACCGCCGGGCTGAGCGCCGAGGAGATCGAGCGCGTGCGAGAGGGCCCGGGCGCGGCCGGCTGGGCTGAGCGCCAGCAGCTCCTGCTGCGGACGGCCGACGAGCTGCACGCCGAGCGAACGCTGTCCGATTCGCTGTGGTCGGAGCTCCGGCCGCTCTACTCGGACGCCGAGCTGATCGAGCTCTTCATGCTGGTGGGGCACTACGAGATGGTCGCGATGACGCTGAATGCCCTGCGCGTGCAGCCCGACCCGGTGCCGGCCGGCCCGCGGCCGCTGCTCGCACGACTCGCCGAGCGCCGCCTCCGGAGGCGCAGCTAGATGCCGCCACGAACGGTCAGCGGCAAGCGCGTCCTGGTGACCGGCGCGGCTAGCGGGATCGGGCGCGCGACCGCGATCGCCTGCGCGCGCAGGGGCGCGAGGCTCTTCCTCACCGACCTCAACGCTGCGCCGCTGGACGCCGTGGCGGACGAGATCGGCGGCGCGGTCGAGTACGTCGAGGCGCTCGACATATCGGACTACGACGCGGTGGCCGCGATGGCGGGCGAGATTCACGCGGCCCACGGGAGCCTCGACGTGGTCATGAACATCGCCGGCATAGCCGTATGGGGCGAGGTCGACACGCTCGCGCACGAGCAATGGCGGCGGGTCGTCGACGTGAACCTGATGGGCCCCATCCACGTGATCGAGAGCTTCCTGCCAGCGATGATCGCCGCCGGGCGCGGGGGGCACCTCGTGAACGTCTCGTCCGCCGCGGGCCTGTTCGGCCTGCCCTGGCACGCGCCCTACAGCGCTACGAAGTTCGGGCTGCGCGGGCTGTCCGAGGTGTTGCGCTTCGACCTGCGACGCCACGACATCGGCGTCAGCCTCGTCTGCCCCGGCGCGGTCGAAACCGGGCTCGTGGACACGGTCGAGATCGCGGGCATCGATCGTCACCATCCGCAGATCGAGCGCTTCTCGGCCCACTTCCGCCGCCGGGCGATTGCGCCTGAGACGGCCGCCGAGCGCATCATCCGGGGCATCGAACGCGACCGCTACTGGGTCTACACCTCGGACGACATCCGGCTCGCGTACTTCGTGCAGCGCTGCTGCGAGCCCCTCTACAGGCTGTCCATGCGCGTGGCCAACGACCGGTTCACGAAGATCGCGCTCAAGGCGCGGGTGAAGGTCGGCAACAATCGGGGCACACGACAGGAGGAGCGCACCCCATGAACAGGTTCGAGCAGGCCGTGTACGACTGCATGATCCCGACGGCCGAGCTGCTGGAGCAGACCACCAATCCCCTGCACCGCGCCATGCTGCTCAACTTCTGGCGCCACGTGCACCTCGAGGGCGCCGGCGACTACGAGCGCATCGTCGCGCCGGACATGATGGTCGACGAGCCCGTGTACAGGGTCACGTGGGGCGCCAACCCGGCGGTGATCTCCGGCAAGGACGGTGTGCTCGCCTTCTACAACAGCGTGGGCGACTCGGTGCTGTGGCACTCCGACGATCGCCTGTCGGTGGCGGACTGGGGCATCTGCGACGAGATCACCTTCCACCAGCTCGCCAAGGGAGCGGACCTGAAGGCGGTGGGCTACGACGTGCCGAGCGACGACGCGCTCTACCACGTGTACAGCCGCCAGGCGTTCATCTGGCCCTACGACAGCCAGGCGCGGCTGGCCGGCGAGCACCTCTACGAGGACAAGACGAGCCTCGAGGTCGAGGAGGTCGACCCCGGCGAGGCGATCACGCCCGCGCGCGTGCGCGAGATCCACCGCGAGCAGCTCGGCAAGCTCGAGGCCGAGCGCGGCGACAACTTCTGGGTGCTCGAGACCGTGACGGCGGGATGAGCACGCCGCCGCGCGTGCTCGACCTGCCCGCGGCCGAGCCGGTGTCACACGATCCGGACGTGTTCGACCGCGAGGCCGAGGTGGACGGGACGCGCTGGGCGCTCGTGGAGTACTCGCCCGGATCGGGACGCGCGGACTGGTGCGACACGCCCCACTCCGGCTACGTGGTGAGCGGGACGATCGAGTACGGATTCGAGGACGGCAGCGGGCCGCTGGTGGTGGGCCCGGGGCAGGCGTTCGTGCTGCCGCCCGCCCCGCGCCATCGGGGGCGCAACGACGGTGACGAGCCCGTGCGGCTCTTCATCATCGACGCTCTCCCCGCCACCGCTACTTGATCTTCGCCTTTCCCTTCTTCACCACCTTGACCTTGCCCGAGCTCTCGGGCTTCGAGCTGCCCGGCGCGTAGTCGAACACGACGCCCGTCTTGAAGTTCATGACGAACGCGTCCACGATCGCGTGGGACGACGGGTCGAGCCAGGCCACGTACAGGGTCTGCCGCGCGACCTGGAGTGCCACGTAGTCGACGGGCGGAAACGTCATGCCCACCGCCGGACCCTTCACGGGCACGCCCTGCACGGTGCTCTTCTTGTACGTCTGCTTGAACGTGTTGCCCTTGTTGCGGCCGAGCGTGTAGCTCGTCTGCAACACGTAGCCGTTCAGATTGAACCGCTTGACGCTCGGCGGGAAGCCGTCGTCCGCACCGCCCTTCGCCGCGGCTGTGGCTGTGCCGGCCAGGGCGCTCAGCAGCAGCGCCAGAACGGCGATCAGAACGAATCTGCGCATCCTCCTCTTCCTCCTTGTCGCACAGATTGTTGACAATCTCGCGGACAATACAGCGCGCGGGCCGGACTCACGAGGTCTCGGGCGCCGGGACGGGCTCGAGGACCGGTATCGCCGCCGGCTCACCGCGTGTGTTGGTGGAGCGCAGGGCGATCACCGCCGCCGCGACGAGGAACAGCGCGCACGCCGCCAGGGCCCGCTGAAAGCCGGACGTGAACGCCTCGGGTCGCGGCGCGCCCGCGGCCAGCAGGTCCCTCGTGCGCGAGGTGGCCAGCGCCGAGAAGATCGCCACCCCGAGCGCGCTCCCGAGCCAGGTGGACGTGTTGATCAGCGAGGCCGCGAGACCCGCCTTGTCGGCCGGCACGCCCGCCTGCGCGGCGGTCGTGACCCCAACGAAGACCGCACCGAGGCCGATCGCCATGATCACCAGGGGCGCCAGGAGGTTGCCCAGGTATGAGCCGTGAACGGGGATGCGCGACAGCCAGAACACGCCGCCGGCCCCGAGCAGCGCGCCGCCGACTATCAGCGGCCGGGTGCCCGTGCGAACGAACAGCTGCGAGCAGACCGCGGCTGAGATCGCCACGGCGAAGGTCGTGGGAAGGTAGGCGGCACCGGCTCCGAGTTGCGAGAAGCGCAGCACGTTCTGCATGTAGAGCGTGATGAAGAAGAACATCGCGTAGAAGCCGGCCATCGCGATCATCTGCGTGGCGTCGGCCGCGGCCAGGCCCCTGATCCGGAAGATCGAGAAGGGGAACAGCGGGCTCTCGTGCCGGAGCTCGTTGGCCGCGAACAGAGCGAGGATCGCACCCGCCCCGGCGAGTCCCAGCACCGTGCGCGAGGCATCCCAGCCCACCTGCGGAGCCCTCACGATCGTGTAGACGAGGAGCAGCATCCCGGCCGTGACGAGCAGCGCGCCGAGCGCGTCGTAGTTCTTCCGTTCGGGCCTGCGGTCGTCGGCCGGCATTAGCCGGAACGTGGCCCGCAGCACGACGAGACAGACCGGCAGGTTGACGAAGAAGACCCAGCGCCAGCCGAGGCTTTCGGACAGCACTCCGCCCAGGAACACACCGGCGGCGGAGGCGCCCCCCGCCATGGCGCCCCAGGCGCCGAGGGCCGTGTGGCGGTCGCTCGCCTGGGTGAAGGTGGTGGTCAGGGTCGACAGTGCCGCCGGGATCATCATCGCCGCGCCCATCCCCTGAACCAGGCGCGCAGCCACGAGCACGCCGTCGCTGGATGACACGCCCGCCGCGAGCGACGCGAGCCCGAACACCGCGGTGCCGGCGACGAGCAGCCGCCTGCGGCCGAGCAGGTCGCCGGCGCGGCCGCCGAGCAGCATGAACCCGCCGTAGGTGAGCAGGTAGCCGCTCAGCACCCACTGGAGGTTCTGGACCGAGAAGTGCAGGTCCTCCCGGATCGAGGGCAGGGCAACGTTGACGATCGACGCGTCGGCGAAGTCGAGAAAGGCGACGGCGCAGACGAGGGCGAGGATCTGCTTGCCGCGCTTGGTGGACAGAACGGGAGCGGGTGAAGCCGCAGTTGCCATCGGCGAGTCCTCCATCGGTGCCAGCGAGTTAGTGAGGCTACTAACTTAACCCCGATGTCAAGTACCGCGCTACGCTGTGAGTCAGATGACTCACTCAGAGACGAGAGAGCGCCCGGGAAAGGAAGAGCGCCTGGTGACAAGCGCCCGCGAGCTGCTGCACGAGCAGGGAGTGCAGTGCACGACGCTCGCCGAGATCGCCGAGGCGGCGGATGTCCCGCCGGGCAACGTCTACTACTACTTCAAGACCCGCGACGACCTCCTTCGCGCGGTGATCGACTCGCGAGCGGACAACGTCCGGAGCCTGCTCGCCTCACTGGACCGGCGGGCGACGCCGCAGGCACGGTTGAAGGGCCTCGCCCGCGCGTGGGCCGACTCGGCGGAGGTGGTGGCGGCCCACGGCTGTCCGCTTGGGAGCCTGGTGTCGGAGCTCAACAAGCTGGATGAGTCCCTCGCGAAGGACGCTTCGGGGCTTCTGCGCACGCTGCTCGACTGGGCGGAGAGCCAGTTCCGCGAGATGGGACGCCGGGATGCCGGCGACCTCGCCGTGACGTTCATCGCCGGCGTTCAGGGCGCGGCGTTGCTGGCCGACACGCTGAGCGATGCGAAGCTCATGACGCGTGAGGCGCGGCGGCTCGAGCGCTGGGTGGAATCGCTTGGCTGAGACCCTCGGCTGCCGGTTCGCGAGGGCGCTCGCCGCCAAGGACTTCGACCAGGTCCGGGCGCTGCTGCACGCCGAGATCGACTTCCGCGGCATGACGCCGAACCGGATCTGGGAGGCGAAGGATCCCGACACCGTGATCACCGAGATCCTCCAGATGTGGTTCGAGCCGAGCGACGACATCCTGTCGCTCGACGCGCTCGACACCGGCGAGGTGGGCGCTCGCGAGCGGGTGGGCTACCGCTTCAGCGTGCGCAACTCCGACGGCCTGCACACCGTGGAGCAGCAGGCCTACCTCGAGGAGCGGGACGGCCGGATCGGCTGGATGCGCGTGCTGTGCTCGGGCTTCCAGCCCGCTCGGAGCTGACGGCGCCCGGACGGCCGCGGATGCGGCGCGGAGCTACAGCAGTTCCGCGATCAGCTTCGCCGCGCGCTCCGCGCCGTCGCGCTCGACGTCGCGGTAGGACACCTCGCGGCCGATCTCCTCGGCGATCGCCCTGGCGATCTCCGCCGGACCGTCGGTCTCGAAGTCCATGCAGCGGCCCGCGCCGTAGCGCTCGAGGCGGTGGCGCACGTGGAAGCTCTGCTCGAAGTGGTGGCGCAGCGGGAAGTAGAGGAACGGCCGCTTGCCGGCGGTCAGCTCCATGGACGTGGTGAGGCCGCCCTGCACGACTGACAGGTCTGCCGCCGCCAGATGCCTGTATAGGTCGTGGACGTACGCGTGCACCTCGAGGCCGTCGTGCGACGGCAGGGAGGCGGGGTCGATGCGCGGACCCGCGACCACCACCATTCGCAGGTCCGGCACCAACTTCTTGGCCTCCGGGAAGGCGTCGATCACCCGCCTCAACAGGCCGGCGCCCACGCCGGAGCCGCCGACCGTGACCAGACACACCTGCTCGGTCGGGCGGTAGCCAAGCTCTGCACGAAGGGACTCGCGGTCGAGGCTCGCGGGGTCGAAGCCGGTCACGTAGCCGGCGAAGTCGTAGTGCTGCTCGGTCCAGTCGCGGATGATGGGCAGCTCGGGGCCGAAGCTCCCGCCCACCACGTCGTCGGCGTTGCCGACGAAGATCGCGCGGTCGCGCAGCCGCGGGTAGCGCGCGATGTGCTCGATCATCTCCGCGTTGTAGTCGGCGGTGAGGTGCGACTCGTGGTCGCCGCCGTCCTCCATCGGCAGCCAGCCGACGAAGTCGGTGAGCCACACGTAGGCCGCGCGCTTCTCCTCGGGGTTCTCGTGGAGGAAGTAGTCGACCTCCCAGGCCTCGTCGCCGATCCAGAGGTCGTAGGGCTCCTCGTTCACGACGTCGTGGAAGAGCATGAAGTTCGCGCAGAGGATCTCGTCCATGCGGCGGATGGCCTGGAACGCGTGCAAATCGTGCTCCGCGCACTCGGACTCGATGTGGCCGGACTCGCTCGCCAGGTGGCGGCTGGCCGAATGGATGCGCTCCCCCTCGGCCTCGAGCACGCGGGTGACCGGGTCCTGCGCGAGCCAGTCGATCTCGAGGTCGGGCACCAGATTGCGCAGCTCCCGGGCGATCGCCACATCGCGCCGTGCGTGGCCAAGACCGATCGGCGACGAGAGGAACAGCGCGCGCCTGCCGCGAGAGCCTGCGCGGCGCCAGCGGGTTGCGGGCGGGCGCGGCTCCACGAAGTCGCGCAGCAGCAGGTTCACCTTCACCGGGTCCCGCCCCTGCGGGCCGTGGCCGGCGCCCTCGAGCGTCACGAGCCGGCCGTTGGTGGCCCTCGCGAGCGCGGTGCCCTGGGCGTGCGGGCGGATCAGGTCGTTGTCGCCGTGGATCACGAGCGTCGGGACCCTCACCTCCGAGCACAGGTCGCCGAAGCTCTCCAGGCTGCAGAGGTTGAGCGCGGCCGTCGTGTCCGCGAGCGTGTCCGGGTCGGTGTCGAGGCCCCAGCCGATGCAGTCCTCGATCTGCTTCGTGGAGTGGGGCTCCGGAAACATCCGGTCGAAGAAGAACTCGAGAAAGCCCCTGTAGTCCTTCTGCCAGTAGTGGCGGTTGTACTTGGCCCACTCCTCCTCGGTGTAGAGCTCCTCCTCGAACGCGCCGACGATCACTCGCTCCGGATGGCCGGGCGCCAGCGACACCGCCGGGCCGATGTAGGCGACGGAGGTCACGCGGTCCGGGTGCCTCGCCGCCAGGAGGGTCGCCCACAGCGCGCCGCACGACATCCCGACCAGCACCGCCTTGTCGGTGTTCGTGCGGTCCATCACCGCGAGCGCGTCGGCCGCGAACTCCGCCTCGAGGTAGTGCTCGGCTCCCTTCGGGCGGTCGCTCTTGCCGTTGCCGCGGCCGTCGAACACGATCACCCGGAAGTGGCGCGCCAGATACGGGATCTGGAGCTTCCACATCCGCGAGTGGATGATCGACCAGGTGGGCAGCAGCATCAGCGTGGGCTCGCCCTGCCCGTACACCTCGTAGAAGACGCGTACGCCGTTTCGCTCGACGTAGCCCTCCTCCTCGGGGTAGAGCGCCCGTGTCTGCTCACGGGAGCCGGTGAAAGGCACGGCGAGCTCGCTCACGCTGGTCATCGTATGGCCCTCAACGTCCTCGGGGAAAGGGCCTCAGGCTCACGGTTTCGCCTCTAGAACGATGTTGAACGGGGTCTCCGAGGCCCGGCGGAAGCGGCTGAAGCCGCCGCTCGTGACCACGTCGCGCAGACGCGCCTCGCCCGCCTGGGCGCCGAGCGCGAGCCCGACCTCCTGCGACAGGGACGCCGGGGTGCAGAGCAGCGTGGACGCCGTGTAGTACACGCGCCCGACCGGGTTGAGGTTGTCCTCCACGCGGTCGCCCGCGAACGGCTCGACGATCATCCAGGTGCCGTCCGCCTCGAGCTGCGAGCGCACGTGCTTGGCGGCGCCGACCGGGTCGCCCATGTCGTGCAGACAGTCGAACGTCGTGACGAGGTCGCAGGCGTGGCCGTTGAACTCGGACGCCGATGCGACCTCGAACGCCACGCGTTCGCTGAGGCCCGCCTCGTCCGCCCGGATGCGAGCCTGCTCGATCGACCCATCGTGGTAGTCGAAGCCGATGAAGTGCGAGTTCGGGTAGGCCTCAGCCATCAGGATCGTGGAGGCGCCGTGGCCGCAGCCCACGTCGGCGACGATGCCGCCGGCCTTGAGCTTCTCCTCCACGCCGTCGAGCGCCGGGAGCCATGACGAGATGAGGTTCGCCACGTAGCCGGGGCGGAAGAACCGCTCGCAGCCGTCGAACACTCCGTGGTTGTGCTCGTGCCAGCCGACGCCGGCGCCGCTCCGGAAGGCCTCGCGGATCTTGGGCTCGTCGCGCACGCTGGCCGCCATCAGCTCGAACGCGCCGGGCATGAAGTACGGGCTGTTCTCATTCGACAGCACGAAGGCGTGCTCCGGAGGCAGCGTGTACGTCCTGTCCTTCGGGTCGTACTCGACGTAGCCGCCAGCGGCCTGCGCGTTCAGCCACTCGCGCACGTAGCGCTCGCTGGTGCCGGTCCGCTCGGCCAGCTCGCCCGGCGTAGTGGGCCCGGATTCGCTCATTGCCTCATAGAGACCGAGCTTGTCGCCGATCACCACGAGCGCCGCATTGGCCGTGGCCCCGAGCTCGCCCACGATCTGGTTCACGAACTGGCCGATCTTCGCCTCGTCGAGGGTGGGTGCTGCTTCCGTCGCCATCTGACTGCCTCCTTGGGGAGTTGGACTTGAAGCGACCGTATGGGCGCAGCGCTGTGCTCGCATCAGGTGGCCACCTAGTCTTTTGCGCGATCGCGGCCGCTACGCCGCGGATCAGGTCAGGGGCCCTAGGTCTGGCGCTTGGAGAGCTCTCGCGCCAGCTCTTCGCGCGAGTGGATGGCGAGCTTCCTGTACACGTTGCGCAGGTGGTACTCGACCGTCTTCGGGCTGAGGAACAGCTTCGCCGCGGCCTCGCGCGTGGTGGCGCCGTCGGCCAGCACCATGCCGATCTGCAGCTCCTGCGGGGTGAGATCGTCGAGCGTGCTCGGGTCGCGCCGGCGGGCGTGCTCGCCGGTGGCCAGCAGCTCCGTCCGGGCGCGCTCGGCCCACGGCTTCGCGCCCAGCTCCTCGAACACCTCGAGCGCCGCCCGGAGCTGCTCGCGCGCACGCACCCGCCGGCCTGCGCGGCGCAGGCGCTCGCCGAAGCAGAGCCGCGTGCGGCTCTGCTCGAAGCCGTCGCGCGTGGCCTCGTGCAAGCCGATCGCCTCCTCGAAGTGGCGCTCGAAGGCGTCGCCGTCCGCCAGCAGACCGCGTGAGCGCTCGAGCCGGGCGAGCGACCAGGGCTGGCCCTTCGCCTCGGCCGCCGCGGCGTAGGCGGCCAGCGAGCCTTCGAGCTCGCCCACCTCCGCGCCGCGCACGCCGGTCTCCACCAGCTCGGGCACCGGCGAGAGGTCGGGGTCCCTCAGGCCGAGGCGGTCCAGCGTGAGTTGCAGATCGCCGAGCCGCTCGACCGCGCGGGCGAGGCGGCCGAGTCCCAGGTCGAGCTCGGCCAGGCTCACGAGCGCCCAGGTCCTGAAGAAGCCGAGCCCGTGCCGGTCGCTCAGTTCGAGCGCCTCCTGCGCGCCCGCCTCGGCGGCCTCGATCTCGCCCTGGCGGCCCTGGAGCGAGGCGAGCCAGCCGAGGGCGCCGGAGAGCGGCATCGCCTGGTCGGTCTCGCGGGCGAGCGCGATCGCCTCGTCCAGCAGCGCGCGGCCGAGCACCCAGCGGTCGGTGGTGGCGGCCTCGCGCCCGGCCAGTGCGATGGTGAACGGCAGGGTGCCGAGCGCGCCCTGGCTGCGGGCGGCCTCGATGGCGCGGTCGACCATCGACGCCCCCACCTCCGCCGAGCGCAGCCACAGCGGCGCGAGCGCGGCCGCCGACAGGAAGCGCGGGTCGCCCGACAGGGCGTCCGAGCCCTCGAGGATCGCCACCGCCTCGCGCAGGTTGCGGGCGCCCTCCTCGCCCTGGTCGCTGTAGACGAGCGCGGTGCCGAGCGCGAGATTGGCGAAGAAGCGCTCGCGCTCGCCGGAGTCGTCGGTGAGCAGCTCGTAGGCGCGGCGGGCCGGCGCCTGCATCGCCTCCGGCCGGCCGGCGTAGACGCAGGCGTCCGTGGCCTCGGCCAGCATCACCACCGCCGCGGCCGGGTCAATCTTTTCGATCGAGGCTGCCGCCTCCACGAGCACCTCGTGTCCCGCCATCACGTCGCCCGCCCGGATGATCGCCTGGCCGCGCAGGTGCTGAATCTCGGCCCGCAGGCGGGGCTCGGGCGCAAGCGCGAGCGCCTCCACCAGAGTGGACAGGGCGCGGTCGGCATGGCCGCCGAGCCAGGCATTCTCGGCCGCCGCGTACAGCCTGGCCGCCCGCGGGCCCTCGAGCGGCGTCAGCTGGGCGGCGCGCTCCGTGGCGGTCGCCGCCGCGGCGTAGGCGCTGCGCGCCCGCGCGCGGCGGCCGGCCTCCTCCAGCGCGGCTGCCACCTCCTCGTCCGGCCCGAGTGCGGCCGCGGCCCTGTGCCAGGCGCGCCGGTCGGCCTCCGCCTCGGGCAGTGTCCGCGCCAGCGCCGCGTGGATGAGGCGGCGCTCGTCGGGCGAGACCGCGCGGTAGGCGGCCGAGCGCACCAGCGGATGGCGCCAGGACAGCGCTCCGTAGGCGATCGACAGAAGGCTCTCGCGCTCCGCGAGCTCGAGATCGGACAGCTCGACGCCGAGCTCCTTCGCCGCGGCTCCGATCGTGGCCATGCTGCCGGTCTCCTCCGCGGCAGCCAGCGCGAGCACCTGTTGCGCCGCCGGCAGCCGCGCGATGCGCTGCCCGTACGCCGTCTCGACGCTCGTGCGCGGGCCGAGCGCGCTGTCGATCGGTCCCGGCTCGATGTCCACGACCGTCGAGGCCAGCTCGACGAGCGCGAGCGGATTGCCCGCCGCCGCGTTCATCACGCGCTCCATCACGCCGGGCGCCGGCGGCGCGGCCGCGTGCCGGGCCACGATCTCCTTCGCTGCCTCCTGGTCCACGCCCTCGAGCGCGAGCTCCGGAAGCCGCGCGGCCTCGAGCGCGCGCGTCTCGCCGGCGCGCGCGGCGAAGATGACCGCGACCGGATCCACGAGCAGGCGGCGCGCCGCGAACAGGATCGCCGTGAGCGACGAGTCGTCGAGCCAGTGCGCGTCGTCCACCAGGACGAGCAGCGGGGCGCGCTCGGAGCGCGCCGACAGCAGGTTGAGGGTGGCGGCGCCGATCACGAAGCGGTCCCGCTCGAGGGTGGGCCCGAGGTCGAGCGCGCTGCGCAGCGCCTCGGCCTGTTCGGCGGGGATCCGGGACAGCTCGTCCAGCGCCGGGCGCAGCAGCTCCAGGAGCCCGCCGAACGGCACCTCGGCCTCCGACTCGATCCCGCGTGCCGAAAGCACCTCCATGCCGTCCACCGTCGCGAGCTCGGCCGCGTACCTCAGCATCGCCGTCTTGCCGATGCCCGCCTCGCCGGAGACCACGAGCACCTGACTCGAGCCCAGCCGGGCGGCCGTGATGGCTTGCTCCAGAGCGGCCCGCTCAGTGACTCGCCCGACCAACAGCGTCCCTGCCACGGGGCTATCGCGTGTCATCTGGTGTGCGAAAGATAGGGAGATGCCCCGATACCGCGGGCGCTCGATCCCGGTTAGCGTCGCATAGCCAACAACCCGAAGGAGAGGCCCATGCAGCTCTACGCAATCCTGCGACGTGACGGGTGGCGTTCCGGCGCCGAGCTGGAGGAAGCCGCAGCCCGCTCGAAGCAGGTCGGCGACGAGGAGATGGCCGACGACATCCGCTGGATCCGGAGCTACGTGCTCGAGGAGGACGCGGGCACGGTGGGCACCGTGTGCATCTACCAGGCCACGAGCCCCGAGGCCATCCGCCGTCACGCGGACGCGGCCGACCTCCCGATCACCGAGATCATCCCCATCGCGGACACGGTGGTGGTTCGGCCCGATCCGAGCCCGGTCGCGCAGTAGCTCGACCGTGTGATTCGCGGGGGCCAGGGCAGCGCCGGCGTCGCCTCACGGCCGACTGCCCCGGCCCGCGCGGTGTGGGAGCGCGGCGCGCGCGAAGTCCACGTCGGCGCGGAGGGCGTCCAGGCCGCCCGGCGTCTCGACCACCACGGGCGGCCCGGCGGCGGCGATCAGCGACCGCAGGACGTGCGCGCCGATCGTCCCGCTGCCCAGGTTGGCGTGACGGTCGGCACCGGTGCCCGCCGGATCGCGCGAGTCGTTGGCATGCAGCAGGTCGATCTTGCCGACGATCGCGCGCACGCGCTCGACCGCGTCGGACAGGTCCTCGCCGGCCGCGTGCGCGTGGCAGGTGTCGAAGCAGAAGCCGATCGTGACGTCGGTCTTCGACTTGGAGATCGCCTCCCAGAGCTGTGCGAGCGCGTCGAAGCGGCGGGCCACGGCGTTGTCGCCCCCCGCGGTGTTCTCGATCAGCACCGGCACGTCGGACTCGAGCGTCTCGAGCGTGCGAGGCCAGCGCCCCACGCCCGCCGCGATCCCGTCCTCGGCGTGGCCGGCGTGGACGATCACCGCGGCGGCGCCGATCTCGCCCGCCGCGTCGCAGGTCTGCTGCAGGTTCTTGCGCGAGCCGTGGCGGATGTTGTTGCGCGGCGAGCACACGTTGATCAGGTAGGGCGCGTGCACGTAGACCGGCAGCGGCGAGCCGCGCAGGTCCTCGGCGTCGTCGCGCGGCGGCGGCTTCTCCCAGCCCTGCGGATCGGACAGGAAGATCTGCACGCAGCCGGCGCCGAGCGCCGCGGCGGTCTCGAGCGGCCGCTCCGGGCCCACGTGCGCCCCGACCGTGGCCACCTACTCCTGCCAGGTGATCAGACGCGCGCTGCGGCCATGCGTGGCGAAACTGAAGATCCAGCGGATGAACACCACGACCCGGTTCTGGAAGCCCACCAGGTACCAGAGATGCACGAACAGCCACGTGATCCAGGCGAGGAAGCCGCTGAGCTTCAGCCCCTTGATGTCGGCCACCGCGGCCGCGCGGCCGATCGTGGCGAGGTTGCCCTTGTCGATGTAGCGGAACGGGCGCTCGTCGCGGCCGCGGAGCCTCGCCCTCACGACCTTCGCGGCGTAACGGCCCTGCTGCATGGCCACGGGCGCGACGCCGGGAAGCTGCTCCGGCTCGCCGTCCTCGCCGCGCACACGCACCATGTCACCGAGGGCGAACACCTCCGGATGGCCGGGCAGGGTGAGGTCGGGCTCGACCGTGATCCGCCCGGCGCGATCGCGTTCCGCGCCCGTGAGCTCCCCGAGCTGCGTGGCCAGGCTCGAGGCGGTCACGCCCGCCGCCCAGACGACCGTGCGGCTGGCCACGCGCTGCGGATCGCCGCCGCCGCGCTCCTCGATGGTCACGCCATGCTCGTCCACCAGCGTCACCGTGTGGTTCACCATCGGCGTGACGCCCAGCCGTTCCAGCGAGCGCGCCGCCCTCGCCGATAGCTTCGGCGGAAAGCTCGTGAGCAGGCGGTCCTCGGCCTCCACCAGCAGGATGCGCGCGCTCTTCGGGTCGATGTTGCGGAAGTCGTGCTTCATCGAGTCGCGCGCCAGCTCGCCGATCTGCCCGGCCATCTCCACGCCGGTCGGCCCGCCGCCGACCACCACGAACGTGAGCCACTCGGCCCGGCGCTCGGGGTGCGGCTCGGACTCGGCGGCCTCGAAGGCGGACAGGATGTGGCCGCGCACGGCCAGGGCGCTCTCGAGCGACTTCACCTCACGCGCGTACTCCGCCCAGTCGTCGTGGCCGAAGTAGGAGTAGTTCGACCCGCCCGCCACGATCAGCGTGTCGTAGGGCAGCGACTCGGGCGCGGCCACATCGCCGACCTGCTTCAGCTTCAGCTCGCGGCCGTCCAGGTCGAAGTCGCCGACCTCCGCCATCAGCACGTGCACGTTCGGCGAGCGCTTGAAGATCGCGCGCAGCGGATAGGCGATGTCGCCCGGCGACAGCGCGCCCGTGGCCACCTGGTAGGTCAGCGGCTGGAACAGGTGGAAGTTGCGCCGGTCGACGAGCGTGATGTCCACGTCCGCCCGGCGAAGCTTGTCGACCGCCTGGAGACCGCCGAAGCCGCCTCCGACCACGACTACGCGGTGCCGGCTCGCCTCTGCCATGAGGGGCCCGACGGTAGCGAAAACGGGGCTTTGCTAGACGGCCGCGGCGTAGGCGTACGGGTGGTGGAACGCGTCCATCGCGTCCTCCGCCCTCACCTCGACCTGGAACGAATCGCCATCGCGCTCGTCGACAACGGAGACGAGCACCTTGTTCGTGTTGGGGTTCCAGGCGAGGGTCACCTCGATCCCGTCGCTCCTGCGACGGTCGAGCTCGCGGATCTCTATGTCGAATGTCTTGGTCATCTGCCTACTAAGACGGCACAAGAGGCCAAAACGTGTCGGTGATTTGCGTCAAATACGTCAAAACGACGCCACCCCGCCGGGGCGGGGTGGTCACTGCTCGCGGTCAGGTCTGGCTAGCGGCGCGGAAAGAGGCGCCGGCGGGGGCTCTTGCCCGATGTGCCGGCCGGCGCGGGTGTCGCGCTGCGACGGAGGTCGTTGGAGTGCTCCTGCGCTGCCATGTGAACCAGTTGTCCGGTCATCTCTTCCTCCGTCGTTCGCCTGTTCACGGATAGGACAGGGGAGCTCTACGAAACTCATCGGTGATCCGGAAATTCGTCCGCCGCGCAGAGTTGGAAACGACTCGCGAGGGGGACGATGGCCGTGCTCGAGATGGGACCCGTTGGGCTGAAGGTGAAGTTCCTGCGCACCGCGGAGGAGACCGCCGGCGAGCTGCTCGAGTTCGAGGTGAGCGGCCGCTCGCGCGGCTTTCTCGCGCAGGGCCACGTGCACCCGGACCAGTCGGAGCACCTGGAGATGGTCGAGGGCGCGATGCGCGTGGTGATCGACGGGCGCGACCACGTGATCGGACCGGGCGAGTCGATCACCGTGCCCGCCGGGTCGCCGCACAGCCAGATCCCGGAAGGCGAGGGCGACGGCACCGTCCGCATCACCGTGCGCCCCGCGGGGAACACGCAGGCCTTCCTCGAGCGCCTCGCGGAGATGTGCGCTTCCGGCCAGATGACCCGCTCCGGCTTCCCGAAGCCGCTGGCGGGCGCCCGGCTCATCCGCGACTTCTGGCAGGCGGGCCATGCGTCGAAGCCGCCGCTGCCGGTGCAGCTCGGGCTGGCCCGTGTGCTGCTCGCGCCGTCGCACCTGATGCGCCCCTACGTGTTCGTCGACGAGTGGGAGGTGGCCGCCCCGCCCGAGGCCGTGTTCGACGCGATCGCCGACGCCCGCAGCTATCCCGAGTGGTGGTCGCCCGTCTACATCGACGTGGAGTCGGACGGGCCGCCGGAGATCGGCAAGGAGTCGCGGCAGCACTTCAAGGGCCGGCTGCCCTACGAGCTGCGCACACGCTCGGTGATCTCCGAGCTCGACCCGCCGCGGGTGATCGCCGCCGACGTGGACGGAGACCTGCGCGGCCGCGGCGTCTGGACGCTGACCCCGACAGACGGCGGCACGCACGTGCGCTTCGACTGGCGGGTGCACGCCGACCGCCGTCTCCTGCGCGCGCTGACGCCTGTTCTGCGCCCGCTGCTGCGCTGGAACCACAACTGGGCGATCGCACGCGCGATGGAGGGACTCGAGCCGTACGCCCGGCGGCACGCCGCGGTGGAGGCAACTCCGGTAGCTTCGGGCGCGTGACGAAGGACGAGGTCGACCGTTGGCTCGACGCCTACGTCAGCGCATGGAAGAGCTACGACACGGCTGAGATCGGCGCGCTGTTCGCCGATGAGGTGAGCTACCGCTACCACCCGTACGACCCGCCGGTGGAGGGCCGCGACGCCGTGGTGGAGTCGTGGCTCGGCGAGGGCGACCACGAGGGCGCGTCGACCCGCGACGAGCCCGGCACCTACGACGCGACCTATCGCACGGTGGCCGTGGACGGCGACGTGGCGGTGGCCACCGGCAGCAGCACCTACACCGGCGATCCGCCGCGCGTGTTCCACAACTGCTTCGTGATGCGGTTCGACGCCGACGGGCGCTGCCGCGAGTTCACGGAGTGGTACGTGCAGAAGTCCGCGAGCTAGAGCGGCGGCAGGTGGGGGAGCTCGTCGAGCTCCGGCAACAGGACCACGCTCTCCTGCTCGTTCGGATCCGTGCGCGCGATGATCGACTCGGCGCGCTGGTCGCCGGTGTTGGCCGGCACGTGCGGCACGCCCGCGGGGATGTGCACGAAGTCGCCGGCCTCGACCACCTCGTGGTGCTCGAGCCGCGGCCCGTACCAGAGCTCGACCCTTCCGCTCATCAGATAGATCGTCGTCTCGTGGTGCTCGTGCATGTGCGCGCGGGCGCGCTGGCCGGGCTCCATCGTGAGGCGCAACATGCAGATCGCCTGGGAGCCGGCCGACTCTGCCGAGACCCCGCCGCTGTAATCGAGCCCCTGGTGGCCCGCGTACTTCTCGCCGGAGCGTACGATCGTGCAGTCGGCCATGGCCCCCGAGCCTAAAGGATCGAACGTCAGGGTTTACCCTTCGTCGCGGCCCATTACCGATGCGTAAGGAGCACGCCGTGACGGACTCGTCTCCCGCCTCCCCAAAGCCAATCGTGCTGATCCACGGGCTCTGGCTGACGCCGCTGAGCTGGGAGTACTGGATCGAGCGCTTCGAGGCCCGCGGCCACCAGGTGCTGGCGCCCGCGTGGCCCGGAATCGACCGTCCCATCGAGGAACAGCGGCGCAACACGAAGCCGATCGAGCACCTCGGCATCACCGAGGTGGTGAACCACTACGACTCGATCATCCGCGGACTCGACGAGCCCCCGATCATCATCGGCCACTCGTTCGGCGGACTGATCACGATGCTCCTGCTCGACCGCAACCTCGGCGCCGCCGGAGTCGGGATCTCGCCCGCACAGCCGAAGGGCGTGCTGATCCTGCCGCTGCCCCAGGCGCGCGTCGCCTCCGTGGCGCTGCGCAATCCGGCCAACCGGCACAGGGCGCAGATGCTCACGGAGAAGCAGTTCCACTACGGGTTCACGAACACGCTCAGCGAGGAGCAGTCGAAGCCGATCTACGAGCGCTACGCCGTGCCCGGCCCCGGCCGCATGCTGTTCCAGGCCGGGCTCGCGAACTTCAACCCGAACGCGCCCACGAAGATCGACTTCAAGAACCCGAAGCGCGCCCCGCTGCTGATCATGGCCAATGGCAAGGATCACACGGTGCCGGCCGCGAGCGCGAAGGCGACCTTCAAGCTCCAGAGCCGCTCGCCGAGCGTGACCGAGCTGAAGGAGTACCCGGACCGCACCCACTACACCGCCGGCGACACGGGCTGGGAGCCGGTGGCCGACTACGCGCTCGACTGGGCGGTGAAGCACATCAGCGCGCCGGTCAGCTCGGCCTCGCCCGCAGGGGGTGCGTGATGGCACTGATCTCGCGCGGCTTCC
>DATNBJ010000473.1:0-16854 GCA_035572055.1 Thermoleophilaceae bacterium
TTCCAGCACGCGGTGATCGAGTACGCGCGCAATGTCCTCGGGTTCGCCGACGCCCAGCACGCCGAGTACGACCCGTACGCGTCGCTGCTCTTCGTCTCCGCGCTCTCCTGCTCGCTCGTGTGTCAGACGATGAGCGTGCGCCTCGAGCCGGGCTCGCGCGCCGCCGGCTTCTATGGCGCCGCCGAGACCAGCGAGCGCTACTACTGCAACTTCGGCCTCAACCCCGAGCACCACGCCAGGCTGGACGAGGGCGGCTTTCGCGTCGTCGGCAGCGACCAGGACGGCGAGGCGCGCGTGCTCGAGCTGCCCGGCCACCGCTTCTTCATCGCCACGCTGTTCGTGCCGCACACCAGCTCGTCGGAGGACGAGCCGCACCCGCTGATCAGCGCCTACGTGGCGGAGAGCGCGGGAGTGCTCGTGGCGAACGCGTCGGCGGCTTCCAGGTCGAAGTCGCCGTGATCGCTGCCCAGACCCTGCGCGACGAGCGCGGCGGCCGCGCAGCCCAGCAGCGCGGCGTCGCGGGGCGAGCGGTCGAGCGACAGCCCGCGTAGGAAGCCCGCCGAGAAGGCGTCGCCGCAGCCGGTGGTGTCCACCACCTCGACCTCGAAGGCCGGCACGCTTTCGCTGCTCGACGCGTCCACGATCGTCGCGCCCTCGGCGCCCGACGTGGCCGCCACGCAGCCCACGCCGCGCTCGATCAGCATGCGCGAGCCCTCGACCAGGTCGGAGGCGCCGGTCAGCGCCAGCACCTGCTCGCGGTTCGGCAGCAGGTAGTCGAGGTGCTCGAGGCAGGGGCCGATCCAGTCGAGCAGCCCCTCGCCCGGCGCGAGGATGTCGGCGCTCGTCACCACCCCGGCGGCGCGGGCCCGCGACAGGATCTCCGCCGCCGCCTCGCCGCCCATGAACTCGGGGCCGCCGAGGTGCAGATGGGTGGCGGACTCGACCGCGTCCCAGTTCACGTCGGGCGGGCCGTAGGCCTGGTTCGCGCCGATCACGTGCAGCGCGGGCCGGTCGCCGTTCGGGCGGATCGGCAGCACCGTGGCGGACGTCGGCACGTCGTCGCGGCGCACGATCAGCGAGGTGTCGATCCCGGCGCGGTCGAGCAGGCGCAGCAGCATGTCGCCCACCTCGTCGCGCCCAACGGCGCCCGCACAGGAGGTGTCGGCGCCGAGCTTCGCCAGCGTCAGCGCGGTGCCGCCGGCCGAGCCGGCCGCGGTGATCCGGATCTGCTCCACGAGCATGCCGCCCTGGCCTTCCGGGATCTCCTCCACCGGGCGCACGAGCACGTCGAGCACGTGCACGCCCATCGCGATCGCCTTCACTGCCCGTAGCTCCGGTCGACGAACGCCTGCACCACCGCGGCTCGCTGCGCGTCGTCCATGACCCTCGGCGTGCCGATCATGCTCGCCCGCCAGTACACCGTGCAGCCCCACTCGAGCAGCAGCGAGGCCTCCACCGCGGCGTCGAGCGTGTGCCCGTACGTGATCGCGCCGTGGTTGGCCATCAGCGCGGCGGTGCGGCCCTGCAGCGCGTCGAGCACGCCCTCCGCCAGCTCGGGCGTTCCGAACGTCTCGTAGGGAGCGATCGGCACGTTGCCCCCGAGCATCAGCAGGTGGTAGTGCACGCAGGGAAGCTCGCCCTCGAGAACGCACGCGAGCGCCGTGGCCATCGGCGCGTGCGTGTGCACCACGGCCCCGGCGTTGTAGCGCCGGTAGACGCCCAGGTGCAGCTCGATCTCGGACGTCGGGCCGAGGTCGCCCTCCAAAACCTCGCCGTCGAGGTCCACGACGGTCACCTGCTCGGGCTCGATCTCCGCCAGCACGGCTCCGGTGCACGACACCGCCACGAGGTCCTCCGAGCGCCTGCTCACGTTGCCCGCGGTTCCGATCACCAGCCCTTCCGCGGCCAGCCGCCGGCATGCGGCCGCCACCCGCTCGCGCTCGCCTTCGAGCCTCATCGGCGTTCCAGCGCGAGCCTTACGCCCAATCCGACGAGCACCGCGCCGGTCATGCGCTCGAAGCGCCGCAGCCACGGTCCCTCCACGAACGCGCGCCTGGCCCGCTCCACCAGGTAGGCGAGCAGCGAGTACCAGACGAGGTCGATGCAGACGATCACGCCGACCATCACGAGGGCCGCCGGCAGCACCGGCGTGCCGTGCGGGACGAACTGCGGGAACAGCGCGACGAAGAACGCGGCCAGCTTGGGGTTCGCCAGGCTGGTGACGAGGCCGTCGCGCAGCGGCGTGCCGCGCGGACGCGCCTCGGCCGAGTGGTGCGTGCCCCGGATCGATTGCACGCCGAGCACGACCAGCACGACGGCGCCGACGAGCTTGACGGCCGTGAACGCGTGCGCCGAGGTGGCCACCACGGCGGCGATGCCGATGGCGGCGAAGCAGCCCCACGCGAGGATCCCGATCGAGTTGCCCGCCGTGGTGAGGAACGCCTGCCGCCGGCCGCCGAGCGCCGCGTTACGCACCACCAGCGCGGTGGCGGGGCCGGGCGCGAGGGAGAGCAGGGCGGCTACTGGGGCGAAGGTGAGGGCTATCCGTAGCAAGCTGCGGAGAGCCTAGTCCCTAGTCCCTAGTCCCTAGAACCTTGGTCCACAGCTCTAGTCCCTAGTCCCTAGTCCCTAGTCCCCTAGAACCTTGGTCCACAGCTCTAGGGACTAGCGACTAGGGACTCGTACATCGCCAGCAACTGCTCCGTGAATCGCCGCTCGCTGTACCGCCCCCGAGCGCGCGCAATCAGCTCGTCCCCCTCTTTACGCCGCCCCTCCGGATCCGCCCACAGATCCGCAAGCCGCGCTGCCAGCGCGTCGGCGTCGCCGCGCTCCACGCAGCGCTCGTCGCCCACCAGCTCGGGCAGCGCGCCCGCGCGGGTGGCGATCACCGGCACGCCCGCTCCCATCGCCTCGAGCGCTGCCAGGCCGAACGACTCGTCGCTGCGCGACGGCATTAGCACCACAGCCGCGGCGCGCCGGATCACCGCCAGCCGCTCGGGCGTCAGGCGGCCGAGGAACTCCACCTGGCCGCCGGACGCGGCCGCCTGGGCCCGCAGCGCTTCCTCCTCCGGTCCGGCGCCCGCCACCTGCAGCGGCACGCCCGCCGCCGTGGCGGCGTCGATAGCAAGGTCCACTCCCTTCTCCGGCGACAGCCGCCCGGCCACGAGCGCGAAGCGCCCCTCGTGCGCCACGGACGAGTCGGCGAACGCCTCGTCAGGCAGGTAGTGGGGCAGCGCCTCCACGCGGTCCTTGGGAACGCCGAGCCGCGCGATCTGCCCGGCCAGGTAGGCACTGGGGGTTACGAAGCGGTCCACCGAGTCGAGCACGGGGCCGAGCTGGTGCGACAGGGCCGCCGCGTACACCGCGGCCTCCGGCAACGAGCCGCGGCAGTTGAGAACGAACCCGGGGAACGTCCGCCCGTGGTGGCAGCGGAAGCAGGGCTCGCCGAGCCGGAACGCCACGCCGATCGCGCAGAACAGCCGGAAGTTGTGGAGGTGCAGGACGGTGCGGGCGCCCGCCGCGCGACCGGCCGCGAGCGCGCGGGGGCCGAGCAGCGGCTGGATGTTGTGCGCGTGCACCACGGTGGCGCCGAGCTCGCGCGCCGCGCGGCCGATCTCGTCGGGATCGGCGCCGCCGCGCAGCATCCCGGTGGCGGCCTGAACCCGGCCGACCTGAGACGAGTCGCGCATCAGCGCGCGGTGCTTCACGCCCGCCGACACGAGCGCCGAGAGGTGCAGGTCCACCGCCCGCTCCTCGCCGCCGTGCACGCGGTAGCGGTTGTGCAGCACGAGCACGCGCGGCTCGCTCACCGCACCCCCAGCGCCGGCAGCACCTGCGACGCGAGCACCTCGCGGATCGCGTCCACCCGGAACGGCCGCAGCAGCTCCCTGGCGCCCGCCGCGTACTCCTCGCGCGAGCGCAGGTCGAGCCCCGCCCGCAGCGACCGCGCCAGCTCGCCCGCGCTCGAATCGGCCGCAACCAGCTCGGGCGCCAGCGAGCGCGCCAGCGGCAGCGCCTCGTACGCGCCCGGCGACGGCACCGTGACCAGCGCGCAGCCCGCCGCCAGCGCCTCGAGCTGCGACAGCCCGTGGTCCTCCCGCCGCGACGCGTTCGCGAACACCCGCGCCCGCCCCAGCCGGTGGAGCCACTGCTCGCGCGGCAGCATGCCGATCCACTCGACGCCCTCCGGCTCGGGCGCTTCCTGCCGCTCGAGCCACGCGATGGCACGCGCGCGGTCCACGCCCGCGATCTGCATGTGCTCGCCGGGATGCGCGGCCTCCACCCACGCGCGGCAGAGGATGTCGAGCCCGCGCTTGTGGGGGTAGCCGGCGTAGGCGAGCAGGTCGATGTCGCGCTCCGGCCCCGACGGTATCTCTTCCACCGGGACGTGCAGAGGAATCGACTGCGTGGACGACGGCGCCGCCCGAGCCGCCAGCTCACCCTGCGGGAGCAGCACGGTGGCGCGGTCGAGCACCCTCCGCTCGCGAGCCCGCTGCCACGCGCCGCTCACGCCCGGGCGGTTCACGGCGGCGGGCGTGTCGAAGCGCACCGCGTGCGGCACCTGCGGCTCACGCTGCAGCAGCGCACAGGTGACCGTGGAGAAGATCACGGCAGCCGCGTTCACACCGCGGCCCGCACGCCGCGCGGCCAGCGCCTCCACGAAATCGGTCACCGCGATCTGCCGCCGCAGCCGCGACGCCACCGGCCCGACCCGCACCGGCACGACCTCGCACGACACTCCCTCGCCGCGGATCATCTCGGCGAGCGTCGCGTCCACCTGCCGCAGGCCGGGCGTCGTCCCCAGTGACACGAGAGCGATGTCCGGCATTCGCGGCAGGCTAACCTGCGGCCGTGTCAGCGCAGCCGGTCGTCTCCGTCGTGCTCCCGACGCGCGACCGCGCGGACTACCTCGCGGTCACGCTCACGTCGCTGACCGCGCAGGACCTGGACGAGCCGTATGAGGTGATCGTGGTGGACGACGGCTCGAGCGACAGCACGCCCGCCGTGATCGAGCGCGCGGGCGTGAAGACGATCCGCAACGAGTCCCCTCACGGCCCCAACGCGGCACGCAACTCAGGCACGCGCACGGCCGCCGCCGACCTGATCGCGCTCGTGGACGACGACATCGACGCACCGCAGGGCTGGCTGCGCGCGTTCGTGGAGGGCGCCGCGCGCCACCCCGACGCCGAGGCGTTCGGCGGCCCGATCCGCGCGCGCTTCGACGGCCCGGCGCCGGGCGGCTGCGGGCGCGAGTCGCCGCCGATCACCACCCTCGACCTGGGGCCGGACGACGTGGAGGCCGAGCTCGTGTGGAGCGCCAACATGCTCTTCCGCCGCAGTGCTTTCGAGCGCGTGGGTCCGTTCGACGAGGGCCTGCCCACAGGCGGCGACGAGGAGGAGTGGCTGCGGCGCCTGCGCGCGCAGGGCGGCAAGGTCGTCTACATCGCGGACGCGTGGCTCGAGCACCGCCGAGCGGGCGACGACGCGCGGCTGCGCTCGCTCATGCGCAGCGCCTACTTCCGCGGCCGCAACATGCGCGCCTACGACCGCCGCCGCGGAGTGGCGCCCGGCCTCGGCCGCGAGCTCGTGACGCTCGCCGGCTGCGGCTGGCACACCGTGCGCCGCCGCTGCCCACAGGGGCTCGTGATGGGAGCGCACTCCGCCGGCCGCGCGATCGAGGCGGTGCGGCCGCGGTGACGGCCGCGCCCGATCCCGAGACCTTCCTCTCGGGCGAGACGGGACACGTGGCGGGCGTGCGCCGTACGGTCCTGCGCACGATCGGCGACCGCGCGCTCGACCTGCGCGCTCGCCTGAGCGGGGCCGAGCAGCAGCTCGACGAACTGGCCGAGGAGGCGGCCGAGCGCGAGGTGGTGGTGATGTCGGTGTACCGCTCCGGCACGAGCTGCCTGCCGGACGCGCTCGACGAGCTGAGCCGCTCGCACCACCGGCTGCACTGCCTGCTCGGCTCGATGGGGGCGCCGCTGGCGGGGCTCGAGCCCAACACCCTGGCGAGCGGCCTCCACGGCGGCAAGTTCCAGAACCTGAACGCCGTCTGGGAGGCGCAGGCGCCAGGCCCGTTCGACTGGCTGATCGTGCTCGACGACGACGTGACCCTCCCCCACCGCTTCCTCGACCGCTTCATCGCGATCTGCGAGCGCTTCGACCTGGCGCTGGCCCAGCCCGCGCAGACGCTCATGAGCCACGCGGCGTGGCGCGTGACCCGCCGCCGCGCCGGCTCCTACGTGCGCGAGACGCGCTTCGTGGAGATCGGCCCGGTCACGGCCTTCCGCTCCGACGCCGCGGCCGAGCTCGTGCCGTTCCCGGACCTGCGCTACGGCTGGGGCCTCGATCTCCACTGGGCGGCGGTCGCCGCCGAGCGCGGCTGGCGGCTCGGCGTGGTCGACGCGCTGGCGGTTCGGCACGAGACATCGCCCGTCGCGACCGCCTACGGGCACGAGGACGCGATCGAGGAGGCGCAGCGCTTCCTCACCGGCCGCAAGTTCGTGCGCAGCGACGAGGCTCAGGAGACGCTGGCCACTCACAGGACACTGTCGCGATGAGGGTGGCCGTGGTGGCCGAGTACTACCCGCGCCGGCGCGACCCGGTGCTGGGCGTGTGGGCGCACCGGCAGGCACTCGCAAGCCGCGACGCCGGCGCGGAGGTCACCGTGCTCGCCCTCGAGCGCCCGGTTCCGCCCGCGTCGGCGCTGCGCTCGCCCGGCCGGTTCGCGCGCGCGGTGGCCGGAGCCGTGGCCCAACCTCGTCACACCGAGCTCGATGGTCTGCAGGTCCAGTACGTGCGCTTCCTATCGCCACCGCGCGAGCGCAGCTATGCGAACTGGGACCGCTGGGCGCGCGGCCCGCTCGGCAACGCGCTGGAGCGCCTGCACGAGGCCGAGCCGTTCGAGCTCGTCCACGCCCACTACGCGCTCCCCTCGGGCGCCGCGGCGCTCGAGTTCACGGAGAGGCACGGGCTGCCGCTCGCTATCTCCGTCCACGGCGGCGACGTGTTCGGACCGCTCGTCTCCACGCCCACCGCCCGCTCGCGAATCGCCGAGGTGCTGCGCCGCGCGAGCCTCGTTCTGTGCAACAGCCGGGGAACGCTCGAACGCTGCGCGACGCTGACCGGCAGCGCCGAGCGCATGACCGTGGTGCACCTCGGCGCAGAGGCGCCAGAGACTCTCGGCCCGAAGAGCGACGAGCCCACCATCGCCACGCTCGCGCACGTGATCCCGCGCAAGCGCCACGCCGACGTGGTGCGCGCGCTGGCCGTGCTCGCCGGCCGCTATCCGCAGATGCGCTACCTGATCATCGGCGAGGGGCCGGAGCGCCCCGCACTCGAGCGGCTTGCCGCGCAGCTCGGCGTGGCCGCGCGGCTCGACTGGGCCGGACAGCTCGACCACGAGGACGCGCTCAGAGAGCTCTCGCGCTGCCACGCGATGGTCATGCCCAGCGTGGACGAGGCCTTCGGGGTCGCGTACGTGGAGGCGATGGCCTGCGGCGTGCCGGCGATCGGCTGCCGGGGCGAGAGCGGCCCCGAGGAGATCGCCGCGCTGGGCGAGGGGATGCTGCTGGTACAGCCGAAGGACCCCGACGCGCTCGCCGACACGGTGACGAAGGCGCTCGAGGACGACGGCGGCCTCGCCGCCGCCGCACGCGCGACCGCGGCCGAGAACTTCTCCTGGGAGCGCTGCGGACGGGACACGGTGGCCGCCTACGAGCGCGCCATCGCCGAGGGCCCGAAGTGAAGCCCGCCGCGCTGATCACGAACAGGGTCAGCGACTACCGCCGCGAGCCGTTCGAGCTGCTGGCCGGCGAGGCGAACGTAAAGGTGATCGCCTGGGACGAGGGCCGCCTCACCCAGCTCGGCGCGGTGCGCGAGGCCGCGTCCGGCCGCTACCGCGCGGTGATCTGCGGCCTGGGCGGCCGCATCGCGCTGCCCGGCAGTTACGCGGCGGCCCGGCGGAGAAGGATCCCCTTCGTCCTCTGGGCCTCGATCTGGGGCCACCCGCGGACGGCCGCCCACGCGCTCTCCTACCTCCCCACCCGCCATCTCTACCGGCACGCCGACGCGGTCGTCACGTACGGCAGCCACGTGACCAGGTACGTGAACGCGAGGCGCGGCTCGAAGGGCAACGTGTTCGAGGCGCCGCAGGCGGTGGAGAGCTGGTTCGCCCAGGAGATCACGCCCGAGCGCAGGGCCCACGTGCGCATGCACGCGGGCGTCGCCGGGACCGCGTTCATGGCGCTGTTCGTGGGACGGCTCGAGCGGGAGAAGGGGGTGCCCGTCTTGCTCGAGGCGTGGCGGAGCGCGAACCTCGGCGAGAACGCCGTCCTCGTGCTCGCCGGGGAGGGTCCACTGAGCGCGCAGGTGGAGAGCGCGGGCCCGGGCATCGAGGCGCTCGGCTTCGTCCCCCGCGACCACCTTCCCTCCCTCTACGCAGCGGCCGACGTGCTCGTTCTGCCCTCGATCCGGACCGAAACTTTCCTCGAACCCTGGGGGTTGGTGGTGAACGAGGCCATGCACCAGGGGACGCCAGCGATCGTGAGCGACGCCGTGGGGGCAGCGGCGGGCGGCCTGGTGCAAGACGGGCGAAACGGCCTCGTCGCACCTCAAGGCGACGCCGGGGCCCTCGCCGCGCGGATTCGCTCTTTGGCGCTGAATCCGGGCCTCCGCGAGGGTCTCGGCCAAGCCGCACGACATGACGTCGTCCCCTTCACATACGCTGCCTGGGTATCGGGGATGCGGCTTGGACTGGCCGCAGTCGGTGCGGACCTTGCGAGGTGATCTTGCTAGCCTGAGGGGTCGAGCGGCCCGTCAGGGCTCATTTTTTTGCGCCCGCCGCTCGACAGGGGAGTCACAAGCCTGATGCGCCGACTTCGTGACACGTTGATCTTCGCGGCAACGTTGGTTGCCGTGCTCGCGCCGGCCGTCGGCGTGGGCCTCGCCACCGGCGCGGCGGTCCTCGCGACCCCGGAGACCGCCGAGGCCAGCCCCCAGGGCGTGATCGTCGACTGCGCGAAGGACGGCAACCTCGACCACCACTACTCGCTCAGCGATCTGAAGCAGGCGGAGAAGGACCTCCCCTCGGACGTCGACGAGTACACGAACTGCCGCGACGTGATCAACCAGGCCGAGGTCCAGGCCTCGGGCAGCAGCAGCCACAGCAAGAGCAACTCGAAGGGCGCGATATCGGGCGCGGGCCCGAGCAGCAGCGGCGGCAGCGGCGGCGGTACGGCCGGGCCGTCGGCGGCGGACGCGAAGGCGCTCGCCAAGGCCACGGAGCGCGCGGCCGGCGGCAACGCCCCCACGCTCTCGCTCGGCGGCCAGGAGGTCCAGCCGGGCAGCCCAGGAGTCTTCAAGACCGCCAGCGCGGCCAACACGCTTCCCACCCCGGTCCTCGCGGCGCTCATCGCCGTCGGCGTGCTCACAGCGCTCGCCGGCACGCTTGCGTTCCGCAGGCGCTTCCCCGAGGTAGTCGGTGCGGCGCTACGCATCTTCCGCCGCTAGCCTCGCGTTAGGCGCTGCGCTGGCGACGGTCGCCTTCGTCGCCAAGGGAGGATCGGACCTCGCCACCACCACGTGGGTCGAGCTGGCGCTCGTGATCGGCGGCGCCATCGTGATCGCGGCCGCCGTGCTGCACGGCCGCGGCGGGACGTTCGACGGCGGCTTCGCGCTGCTCGCGTTCGTGGCGCTCGCGGGAGTCACCGCGCTCTCGGTGCTGTGGTCGATCCAGCCCGACCAGTCCTGGAACGAGGCCAACCGCACGCTCGCCTACCTCGTGGTGTTCGCCGCCGGGATGGGGATGGCGCGGCTCGCGCCCGACGGCTGGGCGGTGCTCTTGCGCGCGCTGCTCGTCGCGGTCACCGCCATCGTGGGCTACGCGCTGCTGTCGCGGGTCTTCCCGGAGTCGCTCGCGCCCGACGAGCTCTACGCGCGGATCTCGCAGCCGTACGGCTACTGGAACGCCGTGGGAGTCACGGCTGCGATCGGCATCCCGCCCGCGGTCTGGCTCGGCGCGCGCCGCTCCGGCCACGCACCCGCGAACGCCCTCGCCTACCCGCTGCTCGGCCTGCTGATCGTGGCGCTGTTCCTCACCTACTCGCGCGGCGCGCTGATCGCGGTCGTCATCGCGCTCGCCATGTGGTTCGCGTTCGTGCCGCTGCGGGTGCGCAGCGTGATCGTGCTCGGCGTGTCCGTGGCCGGCGCCGCGCCGGTGATCCTCTGGGCGCTCAGCCGCGACGCGTTCACCAAGGACCTCGTCTCGATCGCCGTGCGCGAGCAGGCGGCGCCGGAGTTCGGCTACCTGCTGCTGGCGATGGTCATCGTGCTGCTGGCGGCCGGGCTGGCGATCGGCTTCCGCGTGGGCCGCCAGGCGCCGTCGCTCGAGATCCGCCGGCGCGTGGGCGTCGCGGCGGTCACCTTCACCTGCGTCGTGCCGCTCGTGGCCTTCGGCTCGGTGGTGTTCAGCCAGCGCGGCCTGCCCGGCACGATCTCGGACAAGATTCACCAGCTCACCAACGAGACGTCGAAGACCTCGGGCGGTCCGCAGCGCCTCACGCAGACCTCGTCGTCCCGCGGCCGCTACTGGCGCAACGCCGGCCACATCTACTCCGCCCATCCGGTGCTCGGCACCGGCGCGGGCACGTTCGGCACGGCGCGGCTCCGCTACCGGAAGGACCAGCTTGTGGCGCGCCACGCCCACGGCTTCTTCGCGCAGACGATGTCCGACATGGGCTCGCTCGGCCTGGCCGTGGTGCTCATCTTCACGGCCGCCTGGATCGCCGCCGTGTTCAGGACCGTGGGCGGCCGCATCGCCTTCTGGCGTCCGCGGCCGGGCGGCTCCGTGCCGTGGGACGCCGAGCGCGTGGGCCTGGTGGCGCTCGCGCTGTCGGCGCTCGTGTTCGGAATCCACTCGGCGATCGACTGGACCTGGTTCGTGCCGGGCTGCGCCGTGCTCGGGATATTCGCGGCGGGCTTCGTGGCGGGTCGCGGACCCGTGCCGGCGCTGGCAACAGCGGGCGCCCCAATACCCCACACCCCACACCCCACACCCAGGAGCTGGCTGCAACTTCCGAAGGATCACTCGCGCGTTGGCGTAGCCCTCGCCGTGATAGTGGCCGCGCTGCTCTGCGCCTGGGCGGTCTGGCAGCCCGAGCGCTCCGACTCCGAGGTTCACGACGCGCTCACGCTCGTCACCCAGGGCCGCTTCGACGCCGCCATCAAGAAGGCCGACAGCGCCCATTCGCTCAACCCGCTGTCGCCGAAGCCGCTGCTCGTGAAGTCCGCGCTGCAGGACTCCGCCGGGGACAAGAAGGGCGCCCTGGCCACGCTCGAGGACGCGGTGATCCACCAGCCCAGCAACCCGCAGCTCTGGCTGCGGCTGTCCGACTACGAGCTGAGCCAGAAGCAGCCTGCCGCCGCCCTGCAGGCGCTCGAGGCGGCTCTCTATCTGGATCCCCAGGACCAGACCACGCGCGACAAGTACCTCGCGGCGAGCGCCGCGGCCCGCGGCAAGGTGCCGGCCAAGCAGGCCGCCTCGCCGTCGAGCGGGTCGTCCACGAGCACCTCGCCGGCGCCGTCGCCCGGCGAGTAGCGCGTCAGCGTTCGGCAACCACCAGCAGCGAGCCGGACTGGCGGCGCAGCGACGCCACGCTGAAGCCCAGCTCGTCCAGCAGGTGCGTGAGCGACTTCTTCGTGAAGAAGCGCAGGTGCGGCAGCAGCGGGTTGAACTCCGACTCGAACCCGCGCACCACGAGGCGCAGCGCCGAGCGGCGGCCGTGTGCCGGTGTGGTGATCGCGAGGCGGCCGCCGGGCTTCAGCACGCGCCGCACCTCGGACAGCAGGAGCTGCACGTCACGGACGTGCTCGAGCATCTCGGCGCACAGCACAAGGTCGAACTCGCCGTCGCCGAGCGGCAGCGGTTCGTCCGGAGTGAGCTCCACCGTGCGCGCCGCGGGCAGCCGCGCGTGCGCGCGCGCCAGCACCACCGGCGAGACGTCGGCCAGCGTCAGTGCTTCCGCCTGGAGCGCGCTGCTCAGCCGGCCGTCGCCGCAACCGAGATCCAGCGCCCTGCCCGCCTGCCCCAGCGCCTGCACGAACCGCCTCTCGTGCTCCGGTGGCGGCCCCCGGTCCTCTGGCACGAGCTCCCACAGCTCGTCGTCGTAGCGGCTCGGCGTCACCACCCAAGGACATTAGCCGGTCACCTGGCTAGACTGACCGCCGTGAGCGCGACGCCGGTTACTCCGCGCGGCATCGAACTGATCGAGGAGTTCGTGAACAGCGCGGACCTCGAGCGGGAGACGGACGTGCTGGCCACCACCGACGGCCTGCGCGGCTGGCTCGCCGACCGCGACCTGCTCCCCGAGGGCACCGGCGTGGCCGGCCTGGACGTGCCGCGTGCTCAGCAGGTGCGCGAGGCGATCCGATCGCTGCTCCACGCGAACAGCGGCGAACCGTTCGACACCGAAGCCGTCGCCAGCCTCAACGCCGCCGCCGACCAGGCCCACCTGCGCGTGCGCTTTGGCGACGACGGCAATGCGCGGCTCGTCCCCGACGAGCACGGCGTGCCGGGCGCGCTCGCGCAGATCCTCGCGCTCACCTACACAGCGATGGCGGACGACACCTGGTCGCGCCTCAAGGTCTGCCGCGAGCACACGTGCCAGTGGGCGTTCTACGACCACTCGAAGAACCGCTCGCGCACCTGGTGCAGCATGCGCGTGTGCGGCAACCGCACGAAGGCGCGCACGTATCGCTCGCGCCGTCGCGGGTAGATTCCCGGCGATGCGCCGCCCAGCCATTCTCGCCGCGACCGTTCTCGCACTCGCGCTGATCGCCTCGCCTGCGTCGGGCCTCTTCCGCTCGAAGACGGTGTCGGGCAACCTCGACCGCGACGCCAACATCGAGAAGGTCGTGGCCGAGAAGGTGCCCGACCCCACCGACCCGAACGACGACACGCTGGCGACGACCGCGGTCGACGTGGTCGACCAGTGCCCATCAGGCGAGGTCCACGTGCGCGTGGCCGGACCGCAGGAGGCGCTGGTCGAGCTGAAGCTCGTGACCGCGGACACCCATGCCGGCAAGGACATCCTGGCCGACCTCCGGTCGGGCGCGTCCGGCCGCGTGGGCGAGATCGACCTCGTCTCGTGGCGGCCGATCGGCCGCGGCACGCCCTGCGCCGGCCCGCACTACCTCTTCAAGTACAACAGCGCGCACCCCACGCACCGCCCGCCCCACACGGTGGCGATGACCGACTTCGTCGTCTCGGTGAGGAACTTCACCAGGCGCTTCCGTGGCAACGAGCTGCGCCTGAGCGAGGGCTGGGCAACGGCGAACGACGCCCTCTGCTGCCCGACCTACGAGAAGCTCTCCTTCTACCGCTACGTGAAGGCCCGCGACCGCTTCATCCGCTACCACACGGAGCTGAAGCGGAACCGGACCTGAAGCGCCCTGTCGGCGCAATCCGGCGCGCTAACTACGATTTGTTTGCAGACCCGGCTGGTTAACTCGGGTTTGTTTGCAAAATCGGTTCCTTAACTCCGGCTTGTTTGCAAAATGGCGCCTCCCAATCTCACTAACTCGTTCGTGTTAGCGGACCAACCAGAGGTCTTCTTTTCCTCAGCGGAGACCTCCAGCGGGGTGACCCGTGCCACCAGGGCCGGCCAGGCACGCCGCATTGCTCGCGGCCTATACACGCGGAACCTAGGGGAGCCGCTTGAAACTGTCACCCGCCGCAACTGGGCTGCGATAGCGGCGGGCTACCACCCGGGCGCGGTCGTGACTGACCGCACAGCACTCGAAGCCCGACCCGCGGATGACGGCTCAGTGTTCCTAGACGTCGGCCCCGGCGATCGGGCCTACCTCTCGCCATTGAAACTGCCGGGCCTGTTGCTGCGTCCCCGTCATGGGCCCGGGGAGATCGATGGCGACAGTCCGTTTCTGTCCGGCCTCTGGCTAGCTAGTCGTCCCCGCGCCTTCCTGGAGAATCTGCGGCCTTCTCGAGCTCGCAGCGGCGTGCGCCGGACGCTTGACCGCGCAGAACTCGAAGACCGGCTTGAAAGGCTCCTCACCACTGGCGGGGAACCGGCGCTGAACCACCTCCGTGACCAAGCGCGCGAGTTAGCGCCCAAGCTCGATGCACAACGTGAGTTCGAGGAGCTGAACAAGCTCATCGGAGCGTTGCTCGGCACCCGCGAGGCAGAGCTGACGGGTGCCTCGGCCCGCGCCCGCCAGGATGGCGTGCCCTACGACAGCGCCCGGATAGAGCTCTTCGGTGCACTGCACAGCGAGCTGTTGAGCGGGGAGCGGATCACGCGACCAAGCGCCACTGGGCAACCCAGTGCCGTATTCGCGTTTTACGAGGCCTACTTCTCCAACTACATCGAAGGGACGGAGTTCGAGCTCGAGGAAGCGGAGGCCATCGTGTTCGCCGGGCAGATCCCTCAGGGTCGGCCTGAGGACGCGCACGACATCATCGGCACATTTCGACTGGTGAACGACCCAATCGCCAACCGCCGCGTGCCTACGAGCGCCGATGACCTGATCGCAGTGCTCCAGGCGCAGCACAGCCAGATGCTGTCGGAGCGTCCCGACGTGCGTCCGGGCCAGTTCAAGGAGCGCCCCAACCGTGCCGGCGACACTGTGTTCGTTGCTCCGGAGCTGGTGCGCGGGACGCTAACCCGTGGCTATGAGTACTACGCCACCCTTCCTGCCGGGTTCGCGCGCGCGGTGTTCGTGATGTTCCTCGTCAGCGAGGTACATCCCTTCGACGACGGTAATGGGCGCATCGCCCGCGTGATGATGAACTCCGAGCTCACCGCGGTGAGCGAGCAGCGCGTGATCGTCCCCACGGTGTATCGAGACGACTACCTCCAAGCGCTGCGGGCGCTGTCACGCGGTGGTCGTGCCGAGCCGATCGTGCGCGTGATCGACTTCGCCCAGCAACATGCGGCGGCGATCGACTGGTCCGAGCTGAACATCGCGCGCAGTGAGCTCGCCGCCACTCACGCGTTCGAAGAGCCGGACGGTGCCGCCCGACTCAAGCTGCCCTGAGCGTCCAATCTTTAAGTTCATGTTGCGCAACTAGTGGCCCTCAGCAGGTGTTTTGCGGCACACAACGATCTCTGGGAGGGATCCTCAGAAATGAAGCTCGGCAGAACGCGCCTTGTGGGCGCCATCATCGCCTGCCTCGTTGCGGGCGCGCTGTTCGCCGCGTCGGCGTTTGCGGCAACTGTTCTGGGAACTCCGCATCGCGACAAGCTGACGGGCACAGGGAGCGACGACACGATCGCGGCTCTCGGCGGTCGCGACGTGGTGCGTGCACTCGGCGGTAACGACACCGTCACCGGCGGCGCCGGCTTCGACCGTCTCTACGGCGGCGCCGGCAACGACACGATGAACGGGAACGGGGGGATCGACTTCGTCTTCGGAGGCGACGGCGACGACGACCTGTCGGGCGGACCGAACCTCGACTACCTGTTCGGCGGCAACGGCAACGACAAGCTCCACGGCGACAGCGGCCCCGACCGTCTCTACGGCGGCAAGGGCGACGACACGCTGACCGGCAACCCGGGGCTTGGCAAGGACCGCATGTTCGGCGGTCCCGGCAACGACAACATCACCGGCGGCGCCGGGCCTGACCGTCTGCACGGCGGTGACGACAACGACGTCATCAATGGCGGCAACGGGAACGACCTGATGTCCGGCGGCAAGGGCGACGACCAGCAGCACGGCGGGATGGGCAACGACCGCATCTTCGCCAACCTCGGCGTGGACGAGAGCTGGGGCGACGACGGGAACGACCAGCTGTGGGCGATGGCCCGCGGCGACGTCCAGGGCCCGAACGACACAACCGGCGACACGCTCCACGGCGGCAACGGGAACGACACGTTCCACGTCCGCGACGGCGAGGCCGACAAGATCGACTGCGGCGACGGCAACGATCGTGTGATCGCCGACTTCGCGGACGTGATCGTCGACGCCACCTCCGACAACCCGAACGGCTCCTGCGAGCAGGTCATTCGGAAGGCCCCGAAGACCGGCGAGGACCGCGCGGAGAACAAGTACCAAAGTCCTCGGGAGGACAAGAGGACCCACTAGGATCGGCTAACTGCCTGGCCGGCCCACCTCCTGGGCCAGAAAGACCCCGTGTCGGGCGGGGTCTTTCTATTTCCGCAGAGTCCTGAGAGCGAAGCGGTTACGCGAGGCCGGAGGCCGAGCTTCCGGTCGGTACCGCGGGGCAGGATGCCCCGCGGAGCACTACCAAGCCCCCTTGGCCTTGACCACCGCGGGGATCGTCTTCAGCAGGATCGTGAGATCGAGGAAGACGGACCAGTTCTCGAGGTACATGAAGTCGAGCCGCACCAGCTCGTCGAAGTCGAGCTCGGAGCGGCCGGACACCTGCCACAGCCCGGTGATCCCCGGCAGCACGAGGTAGCGCTTGCGGTGCCAGTCCGCTAGCCGCTCGTAGTCGCGCTCAGGCAGCGGCCGCGGGCCGACCAGGGACATCTCGCCGCGCAGCACGTTGAAGAGCTGCGGCAGCTCGTCGATCGACCAGCGGCGCAGGAAGCCGCCGATGGGAGTCACGCGCGGGTCGCTCTTGATCTTGAAGATCGCGCCACCCGCCTCGTTGCGCGGCTCGAGCTCGGCCTGGCGCTCCTCCGCGTCCGCGAACATCGTGCGGAACTTCAGGCAGGGGAAGGGCGCGCCGCCGATCCCCGGCCGCATCGAGCGGTACAGCACCGGCCCGCGCGAGGTGAGCTTGATCGCCAGCGCGCTGAGCAGCATCACCGGCGACATCAGCACGCCCAGCAGCACCGAGCCGACGAGGTCGAACGTGCGCTTGATCAGCCAGTC
>DATNBJ010000474.1:0-21761 GCA_035572055.1 Thermoleophilaceae bacterium
GATCAGGAAGCCGAGGTTGTAGATCTTGACGCGGCCGAACATGTCGCCGAGCCGCCCCAGGCTGACGATCAGGATGCTCGTCACGACCATGTAGCCGAGGATCATCCAGAGCAGGAAGAGGCTGTTCGACGGCACCAGCGGATCGAGGTGGATGCCGCGGAAGATGTCCGGCATCGCGATCAGAGTGATCGACAGGTCGAGCGTGGCGAGGAGGACGCCCAGGGTGGTGTTCGACAGGGCGACCCACTTGTATTCGACGCGTCCCACGCCTTCGAGAATATACAGGCAACCTGTACAGTTTTCCTGGCAGTTATTTCTGAGCCGATGCCGACGAAGACCGATACGAGCCGCCTGGCCAGCGAGCTGCGAGTGGTGCTCGGACAGCTCATCCGCAGGCTGCGCGCGGAGCACCGCTTTCCGATCTCGCAGGGCAGCGTGCTGGGGCGGCTGGACCGTCAGGGCGCGCAGAGCGTCAGCGACCTGGCGGCCGTGGAGCGCGTCCGCCCCCAGTCGATGGCGCAGACCGTGGCGGAGCTCGAGTCGGAAGGCCTGGTGAGCCGCCGTCCGGATCCCGACGACCGCAGGCGGGCGCTCGTCGAGCTCACCGATCAGGGCCGCACCACGCTCGCGGCCGACCGCCGCCAGCGCGAGGGCTGGCTTGCGGAGGCGATCGCGTCGGACATGACGCCCGACGAGCAGCGCACGCTCCGCGAGGCGGTGGAGCTGATGCGGCGGCTGGCGGACAGCTAGTCGGCCGGCGCGGCCGAGCGACTGCTCGAGCTGACGCTGGACGGCCTGCGGGCCTTGGGCCTAGTCCCAGCCGCCGATGCCGCCCCACTCGTCCGGGGCGGTGTCGCGCAACGTCTCCGAGAACGTCCAGCGATGGCCCGCGAAGTCCTCCGCGTGGTACTGCCGCTCGCCGTACTCGAAGTCGGTCGGCTCCATGTAGATCTTGGCCCCGGCGGCGCGCGCCCGCTCGCAATGCGCGTTGGCGTCCTCGACGCGGACCACCACGCTGTGGTTCTCCTCCCCCGCGCGCGGCGGGCGGCGCTCGCCGTGGACGTCGCCGAGGATCAGCGCACCGTCGCCGAAGCGGAGCTGCGAGCGGTGGTTGTCCCCGATCTGCACGCGCTCCTCGAACCCGAACGCCTCGGTGAGCCACGCGACCGCCTCCCGCACGTCCGGGTAGATGAGCACCGGGATGACCTGAGCCGACGGGATCGAGCGGTTGCGCTTCACGCCTTCACGATGCCGCTCGGCCGCCTCCGCTTGCCGCGCTCCTGCTTCGGGATCGGTCCGTGCGTGACCACCGGCGGTGCCGGCGAGGAGCAGACCACGTTCATCTCCTTCGGCTTCGGCAGCCGCGGCTTCGCGCGGTTCGGCCGCGCCGCGAAGTTGAACGCGCCCGTCAGGTCGCCCGTCACGGAGCGGCGCCACCTGGTGAGGTTCGGCACCCGGACCCGGAAGCGCGTCTCGAGGAAGCGCAGCATCGACGTGTGGTCGAAGGTGTCCGAGCAGACCAGGCCGCCGCGTGAGAACGGCGAGATGACGAGCATCGGCACCCTGAAGCCGAGGCCGACCGGCCCGCGGATGCCCTCGGCCACGGCCGGCAGAGTCGGCACCGTCAAGTACTCGCCCTTCGTGCCCGCGGGCGCCGTGGGCGGGCGCACGTGGTCGAAGAAGCCGCCGTTCTCGTCCCAGGTGATGAACAGCGCGGTCTTCGCCCAGGTCTTCGGGTGGGACACGAGCGACTCGATGACCTTCCGCGCGGCGAGCTCGCCCGATATGGCCGCGGAGAACCCCGGATGCTCGGTCTCGAGCAGTCCCGTGAGCACCCACGAGACCTGCGGCAGGCGGTTCCTCTTCAGGTCCGACAGGAAGTCGTCCGGATAGGTGGGCTTGGTGCCCAGCGCGGCCAGCTTGCTGCCCGGCGCGTACGCCTTGAAGTAGGGCAGCACGTTGTCGAGGATGCCGCCGGAGGGCGACGTGTAGACCTTCCAGCTCACGTGGTGCTTCGACAGCGCCTCGGGCATCGTCGGCCAGGTGAACTTGCCCGCGAACTGCGAGCGGTTGGCCACGAGCGTCTCCAGCAACGGCCCGCCGTGGGTCCCGTCCGGGTCGATCGAGGCGGTCATCGACATCAGCCGGTTCGGGTCCGTCGGCCCGATCACCGAGCAGTGGTAGCGGTCGCAGATCGTGAACGCGTCCGCGAGCTCGTAGTAGAAGCCGAGGTCGGCGCGCTTGTAGTAGCCCATCGTCTCGGGCCCGACGCCGGGCGGATCCGCGGCCTCGTGCGCCGAGACCCAGCCGTCCATGCGGCCGCCGTTCCAGGAGCGGTGCTGCGGGCCCCACTCGTGGGTCAGATCGGGCAGGCAGGCCTGCGTCAGGCGGAACGGCGTGAACTGGTTCCCGGCCGCGTCCTTCTGCGTGAACGCCGCGCGGCCCTTCTTGTCGGCGAACCCCTGCACGCCCGAGAGCGTGCCGAAGTAGTGGTCGAACGAGCGGTTCTCCTGCATCAGGAACACCACGTGCTCGATGTCCCTCAGCGATCCGTGCCGCGGTCCCGCGGCGGCGGCTCTGGCCACGAGATCGGCGAACCCGCCTGCCCCCGAATAGGCGGCCAGCCCCACACCCGCGACACCCAAGTCCCGCAGCGCCTCACGCCGCGTCCTGGCAGTCGACCAACCCTCCATCGACCCCTCCTTCGTACGAATCCGCCGGGCGGGCCCAGACTACAGACCGCGGTTAGCCTTCGTCCTGCACCGACCACAAGGAGAGGACGATGAGCGTCGAGGAGATCCTCAAGACTCACCCCCAGCCTGCGGCCTACGACCTCGCGGTGCTGGCGCGCTGCATCGACGAGTGCGGCAGGTGCATGGCCACCTGCACGATCTGCGCGGACGCCTGCCTGGCCGAGGATGACGTGAGCGACCTGGTCCGCTGCATCCGCCTATGCCTGGACTGCTCCGACTTCTGCGCCACGACCATGCGCGTCCTGGCACGCCAGACGGAGGCCGAGGCCACGACCCAGCGAGCGGCGTTGGACGCCTGCATCGCGGCCTGCCAGGCATCCGCGGCGGAGTGCGACCGGCACGCGCAGCACCACGAGCACTGCCGCCTCTGTGCAGAGGAGTGCCGGCGATGCGAGAGTGCGTGCAAGGACTTGCTCTCATGAGCGACATCGACAAACCAGGCGCCACAGAGCTGAAGGACCTGATGAGGCGCGTGCTCGACTCGAACGCGGGCGAGGCGTTCGAGAGCTTCATGGTCCGTCAGATGGCGCTGAGGAACATCGCGCCCGGCGCCGGCGACGCGGTGGTCGAGGGCATCGAGGAGTCGCCCGACGGCGGCGCGGCGATGGCCGAGGCGCACCTGGCGGCGCTGCCCGAGGAGGAGCGTGAGGCGCTGCTCGACCGGGCGAGCATGGAGGCGGGGCGACGGCTGCACTCCGCCGCGCTCGCGCTGCTCGGTGCGGTTGGCGCCGCGCGGCTGCCCATCGAGGTGACTCCCGAGATGGTGGCCGTGGCCGCCATCACCGAGCTGGGGGACTCATTGCCGGGCCGCGCCTCGGACATCTGACGAAGACCCCATCGTTGGGCTAGCCCTGGGCTGTAGGCGCGCCCAGGGCCATCTGATCGCCCGGCCGCTGCCCGCGCACGAGCTCACGGAGCTGCTCGAGCGCGAGCCGGCCGAGCTCGGGTCGATGGCCGTCGCCTAGCGAGACCGCGGCATCAGGCCGCAGCGCCGCTCAGCGGCTCGGACTCGAGCTCCAGCGCCAGGCGGTCGCGGCGGGTGACGAGTGTCACCGCCGCGGCGGCGGTCCAGATCACCACTCCGAGCAGCGCGAGCGGGAAGGCGGGGCTGGCGGCGGCGATCCCCAGCACGATAAGCGGCCAGCCGAGCCATCCCGGCAGCCACTCGGCGCGCCGGACGGCAAGCCCCGTGGCCACGCCGAACAGCATCACGCCCGCGATCATGGGCAGGACCATGTCGTAGGCCACCGAGTTCACGGCCTGCGCGGCGGCGGGGCTGAAGTGCGACGGGTGGTCGGTCAGCGCCCACGTCAAGCTGCCCGAGATCGTGAGCCCGGCGGCCACCAGCCCCGCGCCCGTGAGCGCGACCACGCCCAGGGACTGGTCACGTCCGGCGCGGCGCATCCTCGAGTAGAGGGATCCGGCGAAGCACACGAAGAGCACCAGCGCCACGGTCCCGATGACCGCGCCCACGCGCTCGGCGCTGCGATGTGCCGTGTAGAAGGCGATCACGTGCGCGCCGCTCGCGGTCGCCTTCGGCTCCTGCGGGCTGGTGAAGAACGACACAGCGATCAGCGCGGCGAAGACCACCCCGGTCAGCGGCGCCAAGCGATTCAGTCGATCCGGCATCTCGTCCTCCTGGAATCGGGGATTGGACTGACGCCACCAACCGTCACAGCCGCGACGCCGCGTGTCGTCGGCCGGGTCGCCGATCTTGCGTGGTCGGGACGGCGATCCGAGATCGTTCTTCCGGAGGACGACGGTCATCACCGAAGCCGATGCGCCCGGCGCCCGTGGCGGTTACGGTCAACACCGTGATGGCCGCGAACGCGCTGCTCGTTCGTATCCGCGGGATCTCCCCTCGCAAGGTGGACGTGGTGCTGGCGGCGGTCCTCGTCGCCGGAGCTGTCGCGGCGGTGGGCGGCTCGAAGCACGCGGCGGCCGTGGCGCTCATCGCGGCGGCGGTGGCCACGGGGACCGTGGGCCTGCGGCGGCGCGCTCCGCTCCCGAGCGTGGCGGTCACGGTCGGAGCGATCCTCGTGCTCGCCCTCAGCGACCCGTCGGCGGACGAGACGGTTCCCGGAATCGCGGCCCTGCTCGTCTTCTACACGCTCGGCCGCACGGGCGTGGCCCGCGGGCAGACGGCGCTCGACGCCGCACTCCTCGGGCTCGGGGTGCTGGCGGTGGCCCTCGGTCCGCACCAGCCGACGGTCGTCGACGTCCTGGCCACGTGGGCGCTTTTCGTCGCCGGGCCCTACGTCGCCGGGCGAGCCGCCGAGAACCGCGGCGCACTGACCCGTGAGATGGCGGCCAACGCCGAGCGCCTGCAGAGCGAGCAGGACGCGCGCGCCCGCGGCGCAGCCGCGGAGGAGCGGACGCGGATCGCGCGCGAGCTGCACGACGTGATCGCGCACAACGTCAGCGTGATGGTCATCCAGGCGGTGGCCGCCCGGCGCGTGGCGGCGGACGATCCCGACTCGGCGCGCGCGGCGCTCGCATCGGTTCAGACCTCCGGCCGCGAGGCGCTGCTCGAGATGCGGCGCATGATCGGCGTCCTGCGTCACGGCGACCTCGAGCTCGCCGCCGCGGCCACACCCGGCCTGGGGCAGCTCGAGCTCCTGGTCCAGCGCGCACGCGCGGCGGGCCTTCCCGTGGACCTCCAGGTTCACGGGCAGCGCCGCCCGCTGTCGGAGGGGCTCGACCTCGTGGCGTTCCGTGTCGTTCAGGAGGCGCTGACCAACGTGATCAAGCACGCCGGGCCGGCCAGCGCCTCCGTGACCGTGACCTATGCCGACGCGCTCGAGCTGGAGATCCGCGACGACGGGCGCGGAGGGGCTGCGGCCGAGCCCAGCGGCGGCCACGGTCTCGTGGGAATGCACGAGCGCCTGAACCTGTACGGCGGCGAGCTGTCCACGGGCGCCCAACCCGGCGGCGGCTTCCGAGTCCACGCCCGGCTTCCGGTCGACGAGCTGAGGGCGGCGTGAGGCGCCGGGACACGCTCTTCGCGGCGGGTTGCTTCATCGCGCTCGCGATCGAGAACTCGACGGTCCGGGAGCAGCGCGGGCCGCTCGCGCTCAACCTCCTGGTGATCGCGGCGATGACGGTTCCCGCGATCTGGCGGCGCCGTCATCCACTCGGGTACACGGTCGCGGTGCTGGCCGCGGCCACCGTGCTGCTCTCGGCGCTCACGGGCGACGGCACGAACCTCGCCCCGATCTACGTCCTCACGGTCCCCGCCTACACCGTGGCCCGGGAGCGCCCGCTCCTGCCCGCCGTGCTCGGTCTCGTGCTGGTGGTGGGTTGGGCGACCGCCGTGAACGCCGCCGGCGGATCGGCCGCCGGCGACTACCTCGGGACCGCCGTGACCTGCGCGGTGGCGTGGGGCCTCGGCCGCGCGCTGCGCGCCTGGCGAACGCTCGCCGCCGAGCTCGACCGCAAGACCCGGCGCATCGACGCCGAGCGCGAGAGCCGCGCCCGCCTGGCGGTGGCCGACGAGCGCACCCGCATCGCGCGGGAGCTGCACACGGTGATCGCGTCGCGCGTCAGCGCGATGGTGGTGCAGGCGGAGGCCGCGGAGCTCCTGCTCGACGACGACCCGGCTCGCGCCGACGAGGCGATGGCCGCGGTGGAGCAGACCGGCCGCGAGGCCCTGTCCGACATGCGCCGGATGCTCGGCGTGCTCCGCCACGCCGGCGAGGCTCCGGAGCTGGCGCCGCAACCCGGCGTGGGCCAGCTCCACGCGCTCGTCGAGCGGGCGCGGGCGGACTGGGGCGGGATCGAGCTGAGGGTCGACGGCGAGCCCGGGCCGCTGCCCGCCAGCGTGGACCTCGGGCTCTACCGGATCCTCGAGGACGCGCTGGCCACCGCCGCGGTGGCCGGCGGCGAGGCGCTGATCGAGCTTCGCTTCGGCGAGAGCGACGTGGAGCTGGTGGCCGCAGTGTCGGGGGCGTCGGCTCCCCCGCCCTGGCCGACGCTCGCGATGCGCGAGCGCGTGGCCGTCTGCGGCGGGGCGATTCGCACCGAGACCGGCGACGGCGGCGGGCGGCTGGTCACGCGCCTGCCGCGGGCATTCGAGGCGGTGTTCGCGTGAGCGTGCGAGTGCTGATCGCGGACGACCAGGAGCTCGTCCGGACCGGGTTTCGGATGATCCTCGAGGCGGAGGCCGACCTCGAGGTGGTGGGCGAGGCCGCCAACGGCCTGGAGGCCGTCGCGCTCGCGCGCGACCTCCGGCCCGATGTCCTGCTGATGGACATCCGCATGCCCGAGCTGGACGGCATCTCAGCGGCGCGCGAGGTGCTGGCGGAGGACGGCACCACCCCTCCGCGCGTGCTGATGCTGACCACCTTCGACCTCGACGAGTACGTCTACGACGCGCTGCGCTCGGGTGCCAGCGGCTTCCTGCTCAAGGACCTGCCGGCGGCGCAGCTCGTGGCGGGCGTGCGCACGGTCGGCGCCGGCGACGCTCTGCTCGCGCCCGCCATCACCCGCCGGCTGATCGAGGAGTTCGTGTCCACGGCCCCGGACTCGCTGCCGCCGGGGCTGGACGACCTGACCCCCCGCGAGCTCGAGGTCTTCCGCCTGGTGGCGAAGGGCCTGTCGAACGCGGAGATCGCGCAGGAGTTGATCATCGCGGAGACGACCGTCAAGACCCACGTGGCCCGCCTGCTGATGAAGCTCGGCGTGCGCGACCGGGTGCAGGCGGTGGTGCTCGCCTACGAGGCCGGGCTAGTGCACCGTTGACAGCGCCGTCGCGACGCTAAGCAGGCCGCCGCTCACGGTCTTGCCCGACAGGCCGGCGAGCGGCTGGGTGTGGTCGCGCAGCGCGTCCTTGATCTGCGTGTAGGTCAGATCCGAGTCCTTGGCCCGCAGCATCGCGGCCGCCGCCGACACGAGCGGCGCCGCCATCGAGGTGCCGCTCAGCGTCTTGTAGGTGGACCCGAGGTAGGTCGAGAAGATGTTCGACCCGGGAGCGCCGATGTCCACCGCCTTCTTCCCGTAGTTGGAGAACGAGGACAGCGCCCCGCCCGCCGTCGTGGAGGCGACCGTGAGGATGTTCCCCTGGGTGAAGCTGGCCGGGTAGATCGGCTTGGAGTCGATGTTCTGGCCGTTGTTGCCGGCCGCCACCACGAGCAGGGTGTTCTTGCTCTTCGCGTAGTTCACCTCGTCGTTCAGCGCGCTGGACTTCTTGCTCGACCCGAACGAGCAGTTGATGATCCGCGCGCCCTCGTGGATGGCGTAGTCGATCCCGTCGATCGCGTCTGAGGTGGAGCCGCGGCCGTTCTCGTCCATGAACTTGACCGCCATCAGGCTGCCCGACCAGCACAGGCCCGAGATGCCCGTGCCGTTGTTGCCGCGGCCCGCGACGATGCCGGAGACGTGGGTGCCGTGCCCGTCGTCGTCCACGCCCGACCCCTTGCCCTTCACGAGGTTCACCCCGTAGTAGTCGTCCACCCAGCCGTTCTTGTCGTCGTCCTTGCCGTTGCTCTGGATCTCGTGCGGGTTGTGCCAGAGGTTCGGGGCGATGTCGGGGTGGTTGTACTGAACGCCCGTGTCGAGGATCGCGACCTTCGAGCAGTTCGTGCGCGAGTCCCAGGCGGGCTGGACGTTCACGTAGCCGAGGCCGCTGGAGGCGAGCGAGTACTCGTTGGCGAACAGCGGGTCGTCGGGAGTGGCCGAGGCCTGGAGGTTGTAGTCGCGCTCGACGTAGCGCACCGCGCCGGATGCGCGTAGGCGGCGCTCGAGGAGCGAGAGCGCGACTCCCGAGCGTGCGCGCACCACGCCGCCGCGGATGTGCGCGAGGCGCTTCGCCAGCCTGCCGCCCGCCCGCTCCACGAGACGCTGCTGCGAGGCATGCGGCTCGAAGCCCACGAGGAGCCGGCCCGACACCGCGGTGGCCGCCTGGGCGCTGCTCGCCCCCAGGGCCAGGACGACCAGCGCGCCCGCGGGCGCAGCTCTCACGCCGGCACCTGCTCCCGCGCCGCCGCCCTGTCGCGCTCGGCGAAGTACTCCTCGCCCTCGATCGAGATGCGCGGCGTGATCTTGTCCAGCCACTTCGGCATCCACCAGTTCGCGTCGCCCATCAAAGCCATCACCCCGGGCACGAGCACGCAGCGCACGATCGTCGCGTCCACCGCGACGGCCACCGACAGGCCGACGCCGAACTGCTTCACGGTCGGATCGCCGTTGAGGATGAACGAGCCGAACACGCAGACCATGATCAGCGCCGCCGAGGTGATCACGCGCGCGGTGCCGGCCAGCCCGTCGACCACCGCCTCGTGGTTGTCGTGCGACTGGCGGTAGTGCTCCTGCATGCGGCTCATCAGGAACACCTCGTAGTCCATCGAGAGGCCGAACAGGATCGCGAACATCATCAGCGGCACGAAGGCGACGATCGGGACGGCAGCGTCGAGCCCCACCAGCCCGAGAAGGTGGCCCTCCTGGAAGATCCAGGTGACCACGCCGAAGGCGGCGCCGATCGACACGAGGTTCATCAGGCCGGCCTTGATCGGGATCGCAACGGAACGGAATGCCAGCATCAGGAGCAGGACCGCCAGACCGACCACGACTCCGATCACGAGCGGCAGCTTGTCGCTTATCCGCTCGGCGAGGTCGATGAACGCGGCGGTGCGGCCGCCCACCTCCGCGGTCATGCTCTTGCCCTTCGTGGCCGCGGGCAGCGTCTCGTCGCGCAGGTGCTCGACCAGGTCCTCGGTCTTGCGGTCCCATGGCGGGGTGGTGGGAGTCACGGTGTAGATCGCCGCGGTGCCGTCGTTGTTCACGGCCGGCGGCGTGACCGACGCCACCCCCTGCTGCTGCGCCATCGTCTTCTGGAGATCCGTGAGGCGCGAGTCGCTCGGGCCGGTCGCCGGCTTGTCGAGCCTCACCGACACGAGCAGCGGCCCGGACTCGCCCGGGCCGAACCCCTCCGTGAGGAGGTCGTTGGCCTGCCGCGCCGTGGTGTCCTTCGGCAGCGCGCCGATGTCCGACTGGCCGAAGTGCAGGTTGCGCGCGGGCAGGGCGAGCACCAGCAGGAACAGCACGCTGATGACGACGGCGGGAATCGGGTGGCGGGCCACGAAGCGCGCCCACCGGGCCCAGCCATGCGGCCGCGCGTCGTGCTTCGGCTGCGGGAGCGGCAGCTTCAGCCAGTAGATGCGATGGCCGAGGATCGCCAGCAGCGCGGGCAACAGCGTGTTCGCGGCAAGTACCGCGATCGCCACCGAGATCGCCGCCGTGTAGCCGAGCGTGGTGACCAGCGGGATGCCCGCGAAGAGCAGCGAGCAGAGCGCGACGATCACCGTGCCGCCCGCGAAGGTCACGGCGCCGCCGCTGGTGGGCGTCGCGCGCGCCACCGACTCGTTCACCTCGAGCCCGCCCTCGAGCTGCTGCTTGTGGCGGGTCACGATGAAGAGCGCGTAGTCGATGCCCACGCCCAGGCCGATCATCGTGGCGAGGGTCGGCGAGATGGTGGGCACCTCCACCACCTGGCCGAGCAGCGCGATGATGCTGAGCCCGCTCGCGAGGCCGAGGATCGCGGTGACGATCGGCAGCCCCATCGCCACGACGCTGCCGAACGTGAACACGAGGATGATCACGGCCGCCGTCAGGCCCACGGCCTCGCTGCTCTCCGTGCTCGGCTTCGAGACCTTCTGGCCGAGGTAGCCGCCGGTGGCCACCTGCATTCCGGCGTCCCGCGCGGGCTGCTCCGCGCGGATCACGTCGTGCGCGTCGTCCACCGTGAGCTGGCTCGGGCTCGCCTTGAGGACCAGCGAGATGTAGCCGATGCGCGGGTTCTTCTTCGACAGGTGGCTCTGCCCGGCGGTGGACAGCGGGCTGACCGCGCTGGACACGAGCGGCTGCTTCTTCAGCGAGTCGACCGTCGCGTTCACCGCGTCGGCGTACTTCTTGTCGCTGAGCTTGGTGCCCGCCGGTGTCTTCATCACCACCGGGTTGCTGCCGTTCGCCTGCGCCGGGAAGCGCTGGGTGAGCAGGTCGGTGGCGTTCTGCGAGTCGCTGCCGGGCAGCGTGAGGTTGTCGTTCGTCTCCGACCCGACATGGGCGGCGAAGATGACGAGCAGCGCGACGCTCGTCAGCCAGACGAGAACCACGGCGTAACGCCAGCGGACGCATTTGCGTCCCAGCCAATAGAGCGGGCCGGCCATTCTCCTGAACCGGCGCCTCCCAGCGAGTCCAGAGGAGGGTACCGGAGTCTCAGTCGCCGCCGGCGAGCACCTCGCGCAGCCTGGCGGCGAAGGCCTCGGGTTGGCCGGCGTAGCCGTACTCGCCGCCGAGGAAGCCGCCGTGGTGGCTCGGGAAGACGGTCGCCTCCTGGCCGAGCAGGCCGGCCATGGCCACGGACGTGCGTCCGGTGAACGTGCTCGCCGATTCCTCGCCCACGGCGATCACGACGCGCGTGGGCGCCGCGATCAGCGCGTCGATGTCGGGGCCGTAATCGGTGATCGCCCAGGAACGGTCGGACAGCAGCGGGTCGTCGCGCCTGCCGTCGTCCTCGGCCGGCATTCCGAACATGGCGGGGTCCGCCGCGGGCTGGGCGAAGTACTCGTCGGTGAACTCGCCGCGCCACTGGGTCATCGCGATGAACTCCGCCATGCCGGCACCCGCGCCGCCCGCCTCGTAGGCGTCGTGGAAGCGCGCGCGGGCGCGCTCGGCGCCGGCGGCGTCCGGGAGCACGTGGATCAGCGGCGGCTCGTGCGCCACCAGGGTGATCACGTCGTCCGGATGAGCGGCGACGAGAGCGAGCGCCGTGACCGCGCCGCCGCTGCTCGCGAACAGCTCGACCGGTCCGGCGCCCAGCGCCTCGATCAGCGCGTGGACGTCGCCGGCCTGGACGGTGGGCGAGTTGTCGTCCCGGCCGTCCCGCCGCGTGCTGCGCCCGAGCCCGCGCGGGTCATAGGCCACCACGGTGCGGTCGGGCAGGTGCGAGGCCAGCGTGGCGAAGCCGTCGGCGGTCATCGGTTGGCCGATCATGAGCAGCGGCGGCCGTCCGTCGGCGGTGGGCAGCGGGCCGTGGACGTCGTAGGCGATCCCGGCCTCGGGGGTCTCGAGGATGTGTGTGGTCGTCATGCCAGTAGGGACCGCTCCCGCGGCAAGAACTCATCGAACGAGCTGGTAGGTGTCCTGCAGGTCGTCCTGGAGGACAGTCGCGTGACCCTTCGTGGTCAGCGTCAGGTCGCGCCTCAGATGCCGCTGCCGGTAGTGCCAGCCCGCGGGCAGCTTCAGCCGCGACCCGAGCGTGCGCAGGTCGCCGATCGCCAGCTTCGTGTCGACGAGGTGCGAGTAGCTCTGCATCACATAGACGCGGCGCGCCGGCGACACGAGCTCGAACACCGGGAAGCGCCGGCTCCAGGTGAACGAGTTGCTGCGGTTCACCGTCGCCTCGTTGTATGGCGCCGAGCCGACCGTGCCGTTCTGAATCGGCACGTCGAGCGTGGTGAGCTTGCGGAATCTCAACCCGTTCGGGAACTTCCTCACCTGGCCGAACCCGTGCGGGAGCGCGATGCGGGCGCTGTCCACGAGCCAGTAGCGCGGGCCGTTGAGGACGACGGCGAGCGCGCCGAGCTGCTTCGCGATGCCCGTCGGATCCGACGCCTTCCACCGGGCGCTCGGGCACCTGTTCAGCCCATACGTGTTCCAGACGTCCGCCGTCAGGTTGGGGAACTGCCCCTTCAGCGCGAAGTACTCGCAGTACCGCTGCCCGTGCATGTGGGTCGTGCTGCGCTCGCCGGCGGCGGCCGCCGGCGCCGCGGCGATCAGCAGCACGAGCGCCAAGAGAGGGCGGGTCACGCCGCGGACCCTACAGTCAGCAGCTGTGATCGGTACAAGACAGTCATGACAGACAGGGTCGACTTCAGCGACGAGGAATGGGAGCGCCTCGGCCGCGCACCGCTCGTGGCCGGGCTGGCGATCACGCTCGCCGATCCTGGCGGGCCCTTCGAAACGCTCAAGGAGTCGCGCGCGGTGCTCAACACCCTGGTTTCGACGGCCCGCGACGGCGGCTACGGGGACTTCGTCCAATCCCTCGCGCGCGACGTCGTGGCCAAGACCCAGCGGCGCGAGAATCCGCTGGCCGGCTTCGGCGCCAACCGCAGCGGCGCGCTCGACGCGATCCTGGACGAGCTGCGCGGCGTCCACTCGCTGCTGGTCGAGAAGGCCGAGCCGGACGATGTGGAGGACTACATCGAGTGGATGAGGGTCGCCTCGCAACAGGCGGCGCTGGCGGCGAAGGAAGGCGGCTTCCTGGGAATCGGCGGGAAGCTCGTCAGCGACCGCGAGCAGCAGATGCTCGAGCGGCTCGGCGAGATCTTCGGCGTTCCTCCGAGCTCATAGCCGAGGGACGACGAAGCCCCGCCCCGGCGCTGGGCCGGGGCGGGGCTTTTCCGATCTACGGGGCGATCGGGGGGAGCAGAGTCAGCTTGCGGCCGGCACTGCCTTGGCAGTCGTCGCGGACTCCTTCTCACGCGCCTCCGCCGGCTGGAGCAGCCGCACGGTGAGCACGAGGAAGCCGATGCCGGTCAGCAGCAGGGCCGCGCCCATCGCGAGCGAGAACAGGGACACCTGCTCGGCGAAATACGAGGTGTTGAGCGCCGTCGACAGGGCGGTGGAGGTGACCCAGATGTTGCGAGCCGGGTTGTCCACCGGCTGGCCGGTCTTCGGGTTCGTCTGCGCCGCCTTGGCGTCGTTCGTTCCCTTGCCGTCAGCCGTCGCGTAGTGCGGCATCTCGGCGTAGGTCTTGCCACCCGTGGCCTCCAGCGTGTGGATGCGCATGTAGGAGGCGAAGCACTTGGCCTGCGAGCCGGTCTCGATGGTCTGGTTCGCCACCGTGCACGAGGGCAGCGACACGTTCTTCAGGCCGGCCTTGGCGGCCTCTGCCTTGATCGCCTTCGGCGACATGTCGGCGCTGCCGACGATCGCCTCACGCTTGACGTCGCTGCGGACCTCCGAGCGTCCGTTCGCGCCCACCACGATCGAGGCGATGCCGAACACGATCAACACGAGGCTGGCGACAATTCCTCCGTAACTGAACCACTTCCTGTTCCTCATCTCTGCTCCCTTCCGATTGCCTGTGACGAGCATCCAGGCACGGCGAGGCGCGGGCATCCGTCCGGCCTACCCGAAGAGAATCGAGCTGAGCCGCAGCCTCGTTGCGGGTATCCCGCAGCTACTGGTCGATCAGCTTCTTGTCGAGCGCGTAGCGGACGAGCTCGGCGCGAGTCGAGAGCCGCAGCTTCTGCTGGATGTGAGCCCGGTGGGACTCGATCGTCCTCACGCTCAGGTAGAGCTGATTGCCGATCTCGTTGTTCGTGTGGCCCAGCGCGATCATGCGCAGCACCTCGACCTCGCGCTCCGTGAGGTCGTCGGGCGGGCCCTGGGGCTCGGGCGGCGCGGCGGCGAGCTTCGCCCCGAGCTCGGGGTGTAGATAGGTCCTGTCCTGCGCGGCCAGCCTGACCGCCTCCACGAGCTCGGCGTCGGCGGCCTCCTTGAGCACGTATCCAAGCGCCCCTCCGCGGAGTGCCTCGCGCGCGAAGGCGGGATCGCTCTGCATCGTCAGCACCACGATGCGCGTCTCGGGCGACGTCTCGAGGAAGGTCCCGATCGCCGGCAGGCTGGGCTCGCCGGGCATGTTGAGGTCCAGGATCAGAACCGTCGGCCGGTGTGCGCGCACGTACCGGAGCGCGGACGGCACGTCGCCCGCTTCGGCGACCACCTCCATGTCCGGCTCGGCATCGAGCAGCATGCGCAGTCCCGAGCGGACCACGGCGTGGTCGTCCGCGATCACGAGCTTGATGGGCGGCGCGCCTTCGGTGCCGGGATCCGGTGCCTGCATCTCGGCGCTAATCATCGCGCGAACCGGGGACGACGAGAACTGGCCGGCGGCAATGGTGCACCACTGCGCGGGAGAAGCCGCCCAGGGCCATCGATTGGATCGGCCCGAGGCCCCTCGAGCCGACGATGACCACGTCGGCGTCGAGATCGTCGGCCACCTGGTCGACGAGCTCGTACGGCTCGTCCTCCACCTCTAGGGCCAGTGCCTCGGCATCGAGGCCCGCCTCCCGGGCCAGCTCGACGCCGTGCTCCGCCGTTCGTTCGGCGTACTCCCGGCCCCCGGCTTCCAACTCGTCGAGCTGCTGCGATAGGGCGCCGGTCGCGCCGGCGAGCGAGTAGCGATAGGCGCGGCTCGACTCGAGCGACCACCAGAGGTGGAGGACCGTGGCCCGCGCTCCCGGGAAGAGGCGCCCGGCAGCCGCGATGGCCTGCCGCGACTCCTCTGAGTCGTCGAAGCAGATGAGCAGAGGCCGGCTCATGGCTCGACGTTATGACGCCGGAGCGACTCCGGCATCCCCGGGAACCACCTGTCGGAGCTGCGGGAAGCCCGCAACCAGCCGGGCTCGAGCCGATACGCTCTGGCGGCAGCCGTTCCTGGCCGATGGTTCCGCGCGCCCAAACTCCAGCTCTGAAGCTCGACGCTCTGAACGAAGATCAGCTGCGGCAGCTGGTCGAGGCGGGGCCGACCCTGGGCGCCGAGCTGCACCTGGACAGTGTTCTCGACCGGCTGCTGACGGTCGCTCGGGCGATCACCGGCGCGCGCTACGCGGCGGTCGGCGTGCTCGACAACGATCGTCGTGAGCTGGAGCGGTTCGTCACTCAGGGCATCGACGAGGCGAGCCGGAAACTGATCGGAGATCTCCCCAAAGGGCACGGCGTGCTGGGCGTGCTGATCCGCGATCCGGTGCCCCTGCGGCTGGACGACGTCAGCCAGCATGCCCTGTCGTACGGGTTCCCGCCCGGGCATCCTCCGATGCACACCTTTCTCGGGGTCCCGGTGCAGATCGGGGGCGAGGCCTGGGGCAACCTGTACCTCACCGAGAAGCAGGGCGGCGTGTTCGACGAGGGCGACGAGCAGGCGGTGTCGGTCCTCGCCGTCTGGGCGAGCATCGCGATCGAACAGGCGCGCTTCCACGAGCGGACCGAGCAGCAGCGCGACGAGGCCGCATACGCGCTGCGGGCACTCGAGGCGACGACGGCCATCTCGCGGGCTCTGGGCGCCCAGATCGAGTTGGGGCCCACGCTCGAGCTCGTGGTCAAGCGCGGGCGCGCGATCGCGGACGCGCGATCGATGCTCGTGCTGCTGCTCGAAGGCGACGAGCTGGTGATCACGGCGGTGGCGGGAGAGGCGTCAGACGACCTGCTCGGCGTGCGGCTGCCGCTACAGGGCAGCGTCTCGGGAAAGGCCCTGCTGACCGGCCAGCCGCAGCGGGTCGCCGACTTCGCCGAGCAGATCGACATGACCTCCCGCCGCGGCGCACTTGGCTTCTCGGCGAGCCAGTTCGTCGGCCCCGGGAGGCATCCGGGGCTGTTCGTGCCGATGGCGTATCGCGGACGCATGGTGGGCGTGCTCAACGTCGCCGGCCGCGTGACGAAGGCGGGCTCGTTCAGCGACGCGGAGGAGCGACTCGTCATGTCGTTCGCCGCCAGTGCCGCCACGGCGGTGGCCGCCGCCCAGTCGGTGGAGTCCGAGCGCCTGCGCCTCAGCCTGCAGGCGATGGAGGAGGAGCGCTCCAGATGGGCTCGCGAGCTGCACGACGAAACGCTCCAGGGACTCGGCGCGCTGCGCGTGATGCTCTCCTCGGCCCGCCGGGCAAAGGACACCCCCGAGATCGACATGGCGCTCGAGCGGGCCATCGAGCAGGTGACAGGCGAAATTGCGAACCTGCGCTCGCTCATCACGGACCTGCGCCCAGCGGCACTTGACGAGATCGGCCTCATCGCCGCGCTCGAGAGCCTGCTCGACCAGCGGCGTGCGCAGGGGTCCCTCCACATCGAGGCGCGAATCGAGCTCGGGCAGCTCCCGCGCCGTCTCACTCCCGAGCTCGAAACCGCCGTGTACCGGCTCGTTCAGGAGGCCCTGACCAACGTCGTCAAGCACTCCCGGGCGACCCGCGCGGTGACCGAGGTGAGCGTCGAAGCGGATCACGTCCTCGTGCGCGTGGAAGACGACGGTCGCGGCTTCGACAGCGGGGCGTCGCACTCCGGTTTCGGACTGACCGGCATGCGGGAGCGGGCCACGCTGGTCGGAGGCGAGGTCGAGATCGTGAGCTCGGACGACGGGACCCGCGTCTCGGCGCGCTTCCCGCTCAGGCTGGCCGGGGAACCACTGCGGCTGGCTACGGAGCAACAGACGGGCTAAACGCCGATGCCGACCGCCTGGCCGGCGCCTACGTTCAGGCGACGTGATTCCAGAGCAGACGATCATCGTGGGCTACGACGGCCGTCCCGCCGCCGATGACGCCGTGGTCCTCGCCGCCGAGCTGGCCCGGCCCACTCGGGCGATGCTGCTGCTCGTGTTCGTCCACGATTCCGTGACGGCAACCAGCGCCTATGGCGTCCTGCGCCGGGGTCTCGCCCCGCTGCCGTACGGGTTCCCGGCCAAGGTCCGGGCGATCCCCGACGGCCCGGCCTGGCCTGTGCTCGCGGACCTCGCGGCCGAGATAGAGGCCACCTTCATCGTGATCGGGTCCGGTGCCGGCGGTCAGCGCCTCCTGGAATGCGCGCCCTGCCCCGTGGCGGTGGCGCCCACGGACTTCCGAAACTGCGGCTAACGGCAGGATGAGGCTGCCGCGAGCGAGGACGCCCGAGTCCTCACCGGCGCACGTCGGGCGCCGGCCGCACCTGCATCTCGGACGCCTTCGGCACCGGCCGCGGGCGGGCTCGCTGGCAATCTTCGCCGCGGTGGTCGGACCCGGCGTGCTCGCCGGGCTGTCCGACGACGACCCGGCCGGAATCACCACCTACTCGATACTCGGGGCCAAGTACGGCTACCAGCTGCTGTGGGTGCTGGCGCTCTCGACCGCCGCGCTGATCGTCTTCCACGAGCTCGGCGCGCGGATGGGGATGGTCACCGGGAAGGGCCTGGCGCGACTGGTCCGCGAGCGCTACGGGTCGCGCGCCACGGCAGTGGCCCTGAGCGCGCTGCTCGTGGCCAACCTGGGCACGACCTGCGCGGAGTTCGCCGGCATCGCCGCGGGCATGGACCTCCTCACCGGGCTCAGCCGCTACATCAGCGTGCCCGTTGCGGCCGTGGCGATCGCCGTGCTCGTCGTGCGCGGCTCGTTTCGCCGCATCGAGCACGTGCTGCTCGCACTGACCGCGGTCTTCGTCGCCTACTTCGCGGCCGGCTTCCTCGCGCGACCCGACTGGGGAGCGACGGCGCAGGGGCTGTTCGTGCCCACCACGCCGCTCACCCGGGATGCCGCCCTCGTGGCCGTCGCCACCCTGGGAACCACGCTCGCCCCCTGGGGCCTCGCGTTCATCCAGTCCTACACCGCGGACAAGCGCCTGCCGATCGAGGACCTGCGCTACGAGCGGGTCGACGTGGTCCTCGGCGCGGCGATGACCGGAATCATCGGGCTGTTCATCGTGATCGCCTGCGCGGCGACGCTCCACGTGAGCGGGGTCGAGATCAAGGACGCCCGCGACGCCGCGGAGGCCCTGCGGCCGCTCGCCGGGTCGGTGACCACGCAGCTGTTCGGGGTCGGCTTCGTGGGCGCGGCGATCCTGGCCGCCGCGGTGGTCCCGCTGTCGACCGCGTACTCGGCCGCCGAGGCGTTCGAGCGCCCGGCCGATCTCGACGACTCGCTGCGCGACGCGCCCTTCTTCTACTCGGCCTACGGACTCGTGATGGTTTGCGCGGTGGCCATCGTGCTGATCCCCGGAGCGCCGCTCGTGCCGATCCTGTTCCTGTCGCAGGCGCTCAACGCGGTCCTGCTGCTGCTGGTGCTGCCGTTCCTGCGTGCGCTCGGCCGTGACCCCGAGGTGATGGGAGAGCATCGGCTCTCGGGGCTCGACTCCTGGCTCACGGCCGCGGCGCTGGCGCTCGTGGCGGTGTCGGTGGCCGCGCTGGCGCTGTTGACCGTGCTCTAGGCGCCGATGGGTGCGGAAAAGCCGAACCGCTGTCAGCGGGGCAACTCGGATGACGTGGCCCTCGAACGCCCGCAGTCTCTTCGGAGCACTCGGAAAGGGGTTCGGGATGTATCGGACGATCGTCGTCGGTTACGACGGGACGAAGCATTCGGAGGACGGCCTGGCGCTGGCCGCGAAGCTCGCCCAGGTCAGCGGGGCACGCCTGATTCTCGCGTTCTCCTACGGTGCGGAGTCGATCCCGTTGGAGATCGGAGCGGCAAGCATCGGCGTGAGCCTCCACGACTGGGCGGATGAGGTGCTCGCGCGGGGGCTGAGGCTCGTACCGGGGAGCATCGACGCCACGGCGCGCCCGCTGCGAAGCTCGTCCGCCCCGAGAGCGCTCCACGGGCTCGCGGAGGAGGAAGGCGCGGATCTGGTGGTGCTCGGCTCGACCAGCCTCGGCCCAGTCGGCCGGGTGCTGATCGGGAGTGTGGCCTCGAGGCTCCTGAACGGCCTTCCCTGCCCGATCGCTGTCGCCCCCAAAGGCTTCGCGGCCACCGACACCGCCCCGAGCGGCAAGATCGGCGTGTGCTGGGACGGCTCGCCTGAGTCGCGGCTGGCCGCCGAGGCAGCGGCCGGCCTCGCGCAGGTGGCCGAGGCCGAGCTGCGCCTCCTGATGGTGCTCGATCCGACGACGACGGTCGCGTTCCCCGGCTACCTGGGCGCCTACGTGCCGGACGGCGAGGAGCTCGAGGCCGAGGCGGCAGCGGACATCGCGGCCGCGCTCGAGGGAGTGCCGGGCGAGCTCGAAGCCTGCGGCTCCGTGCTCCACGGGCCCGCGGCCGCGACGCTGGCCGATCACGCCGCCGGCGAGCGGCTCGACATGCTCGTATGCGGCTCGCGCGGCTACGGTCCGCTCCGCAGCGTGCTGCTCGGTGGAGTGTCGGCCGAGCTGATGCGGATCGCCCCGTGCCCCGTGCTGGTGGTGCCGCGCAGCGCCGTCCGCGGGCAGGCCGGGTCAGAACGCGCGACAGCGGTCGGCCACAGCGGCGCCGGGTAGCGCCGGGCAGCGTCGCCGTGACCACGGCGCCGGTCGACCCAACCGAGCGGACGGACCTGCTATTCCGGGACCTTCGCTCGTCGCGCAACGGCCTGAGCGCGCGCGAGGCGGAGCGCCGCCTGATCGTCAAGGGACCGAACGAGCTACGGCGGCGCGGAGGTCCCCGCTGGCCGCGAGAGCTCGCCGAGCAGTTCACCCACCCGCTGGCGCTGCTCTTGTGGGCGGCGGCCGTGCTCGCGCTCCTGGCCGGCATCAAGCCCGTCGCGATCGCGATCGTCGTCGTGATCGTGCTGAACGCCGTCTTCGCCTTCGCCCAGCAGATGCAGGCCGAGCGAGCCGTGGAGGCGCTGCAGGAGTTCCTGCCACCACACGCGCGGGTGATCCGGGACGGCGAGCGACAGCCGATCGACGCCGTGGACCTGGTTCCCGGCGACCTGCTGCTGGTCGAGGAGGGCGACCGCGTGTCCGCCGACGCCCGGCTCCTCTCGGGCGCCGTCGAGGTGGACCTGTCGGCCCTCACCGGAGAGTCCGAGCCCGTCCTCCGCTCCGCTGAGCTCGCCGACCACGACGTGCCGCTGATCGAGGCTCGCGACCTGCTCTTCAGCGGGACGACCTGCACCGGCGGCGAGGCGCAGGCGATCGTCTACGAGACCGGCATGGGCACCGAGCTCGGGCGCATCGCGGCCCTGTCCGAGCGCGTCGAGCGCGAGCAGAGCCCGCTCGAGCAGCAGGTCCGGAAGGTCGCCTGGCTGATCGCGCTGATCGCCGTGCTCACCGGCATCGCCTTCGTGCCGATCGGGATGCTCGGCGCGGGGCTGTCGCTGTCGAACTCGGTCGTCTTCGCCGTCGGCCTTCTGGTGGGCAACGTGCCGGAGGGCCTGCTGCCGGTGATCACGCTCGCGCTGGCGGTCGGCGTTCGGGGGCTCGTGCGCCAGGGGGCGGTGGTGAAGCGGCTGAGCGCCGTTGAGACGCTGGGGTGCACGACGGTCATCTGCACCGACAAGACCGGAACGCTGACCGAGAACCGCATGCAGGTGACGGAGGTGTGGACGGCCGACGAGCCACGGCTGGCCCAGGTGCTCTCGCTGTGCACGAACGCCGAGCTGGGCGCGCGCGAAGCCGGCGATCCGACCGAGCTCGCGCTGCTGAAGCTTGCGAAGGAGCTCGGGGCGGATCCGACGCTCGAACATCGCGAACGGGCCCGGCGGGCGCAGTTCCACTTCGATCCGCTGCTGAAGCGGATGTCCACGGTGGATGCGGACGGGCACGGCGCCCTCGAGGTGAACGCGAAGGGCGCCCCGGAGGCGCTGCTGCCGCTCTGCACGCTGTCGGCCGGCGAGCGGGCGGATCTCGAGCGCCGCGTGGACGGCTATGCGAGCTCCGGCCTCAGGGTTCTCGCCGTGGCGACGCGCAAGATCAACGAGGTTCCCGAGCGTCGCGAGGACGCCGAGTCCGGCCTCTCGTTCGCCGGGCTGGTCGCGCTGCTAGACCCGCCGCGGGCAGAGGTGCCGGAGGCGGTGGCAAGCTGCCACGAAGCCGGCATCCGGATCATCGTGGTCACCGGCGACCACGGCCTCACCGCCGCGGCGATCGCGAGGCGCGTCGGGATCGGCGACGAGCAGACACAGGTGCTCACGGGCCGCGAGGTCGACGGGCTGAGCGAGGGTGCGCTCGACGAGCTGCTCGCCGGAGACCGGGAGCTGATCTTCGCCCGCAGCTCGCCCGAGACTAAGCTGCGGATCGCGGACGCGCTGCGCGACCAGGGAGCGGTGGTGGCGATGACCGGCGACGGCGTCAACGACGCGCCGGCGCTGCGGCGGGCGGACATCGGCGTGGCCATGGGCGTCTCGGGCACCGACGTCGCCCGCGAGGCGGCCGCGATGATCCTCACCGGCGACGACTTCGAGACGATCGTGACCGCCGTGGCGGAGGGGCGGCGCGTCTACCAGAACATCCGCAAGTTCATCCTCTACATCTTCGCCCACGCACCGGCCGAGGTGCTGCCGTTCATCCTCTTCGCGCTGTCCGGC
>DATNBJ010000475.1:0-11940 GCA_035572055.1 Thermoleophilaceae bacterium
GGCGAGGTGATGTCCTTCGCGATCAGATCGAGCACGGCTTCCTCCACTGCCCCTTGAAGGAAGTTCGCGCTCACGTCGCCATCGCCTCCCAGCTCCGGCAGCACGCCACCGATCGTGATGCCGTCGCGGAAGCGGTCGAACACGCGCGGGTCTATGTAGGACGCGCGGCAGACCGCCGGGGTGTTGCCGAGGTAGCGGGCCACCTCCTTCACGGCTCGCGCCTCGGCGCGCTTGCGCCCGGTCTTCGTGCCGGTCGCCTGCCCCGACACCGCCAGCGCGACGGCAGCCAGAACCGTGGCGTTCCAGGTGCGGAAGTCCTTGGCGCTGAAGTCACCCTTCGTCACCCGCTTCACGTACTCGTTGATGTCGGACGAGCGGATGTCGTGCCAGCGGCGCCCGTCGCGGTAGGCGAGCAGCTCGTCGTTGCCGCCGCGGCGGCGCTTCAGGGCGCGCACGATCTCGTACACGTCCGGGTCCACCAGTGACTGGACTCGCCGCTGGCCGCTCTTCGCCGGGTAGTCGAAGGTGATCGAGCCGTCGCCGTTCAGCGACACGTGGTCGCGGGTCATCGTGGCGAGCCCGTAGGTCTCGTTCTCCACCGCGTAGCTCTCCCCGCCCACGCGGAAGAAGCCCCGGTCGAGCAGGCGGACCGCGCAGGCGAGCACGCGCTCGCGGCCCATCCCCTCCGACGCCAGCTCGCGGTCCACCACCTTGCGCATCCGCGGCAGCGAGCGCGCGAAGTCGCACATCTCGTCGAACTTCTCCTGGTCGCGGCGCGTGCGCCAGAGCTCGTGGTAGAGGTACTGCTTGCGGCCGGCGGCGTCGACCCCGGTGGCCTGGAGGTGGCCGAGCGGATGTCTGCAGATCCAGACGTCCTGCCAGGCGGGCGGGATCCGCAGCTCGCCGATCCGCTCGAGCACGTCCGAATCGGTGACCTTGTTGCCGTTCTGGTCGACGTACTCGAAGCCGCGGCCGCGGCGGCGGCGCGTGATGCCGGGATCCGAGCAGTCGACCCTTCTCAAGCGAGGCATGGGAGCGGAGTAATTCCCGCGCACGGAGCGGCGAAACCACGTCTGGCGCCTCGGGAGGGCGGCGTATCCTAGGCCGATGCCTGCGCCGCTCGACGGTCTGAACGCTGCTCAGCGCGAAGCGGTCACCCATCCCGGCGGGCCGCTGCTCGTGGTTGCGGGCGCGGGCACGGGCAAGACGCGGGTGATCACGCGGCGCTTCGCCTGGCTCGTGGAGCATGGTGTGCCCGCGGACGGCGTGCTGGCTCTGACGTTCTCCACCGGCGCGGCGGGGGAGATGCGGGAGCGCCTGGAGTCGCTCATCCAGTCTCCACATGAGGACCTGTGGGTGGCCACGTTCCACTCCTTCTGCACGCGGCTGCTCCAGGAGGAGGCACTCGAGGCCGGCATCGATCCGTTCGTGTCGCCGGTCACGCCGGCCGACCGGCTGGCGCTGATGCTCGACCGGATCGAGGACCTCACGTTGCGCTGTCACGAGATCCGCGGCAACCCGGCCCCGCTCTTGGCCAGCTTCATCTCGCGCATCGACCGGCTGAAGGACGAGATGGTGAGCGCGGCGGACTACGAGCGCTGGGCGCGCTCCCTGCCCATGCACGACGCCGACGACGCAGCCCGAGCGCGCGCCGAGCGCGAGCTCGAGTTCGCGCAGGTCTACGCGGACCACGACCGCCTGCTCGCCGCGCACGGGGCACTGGACTTCGGCGACCTGATCCTGCACGCGTTCCGGCTGCTGCACGAGAAGCCGCACGTGCGCGAGCGGGTGGCGGCGCGCTTCCAGCACGTGCTCGTGGACGAGTACCAGGACACGAACTTCGCCCAGGGCGCGCTCCTGCGGCTGCTGTGCCAGGACCACCGCAACCTCACCGCGGTCGGCGACGACGACCAGGCGATCTACCGCTTCCGCGGCGCCTCGCGCAAGAACCTCCTCGACTTCCAGCGCGAGTACCTGGACTGCAAGGTCGTGAAGCTCGAGCGCAACTACCGCTCCGGGCAGCGCATCCTCGAGGCGTCCGGCGCGGTGGCCGCCGGCGGCGGTGAGCGGATCGAGAAGCGGCTGCGCGGCAGCAAGGGCGGCGAGGTGGCGTTCTGGCGCTGCCGCTCGGAACGGGCGCAGGCGCAGAGCGTGGCCGCCGAGTGCGAGCGGTTGATGAACCAGGAGGGCGTGCCGCCGGAGGAGATCTGCGTGCTCGTGCGCTCGGTGAAGACCGAGGGGCAGACGATCGCCGGCGCGCTCGAGGAACGCGCCGTGCCGTTCCGGCTGAACGGCGCCGCGGCGTACTTCCAGCGCACCGAGGTGCGCGACCTGCTGGCGTGGCTGCGGCTGCTCGCGGACCCCGCCGACTCGGGTGCCGTCGTCCGCGCGCTCTCGCGACCGCCGATCGAGCTGCGCTCGGTGGACATCGCCCGGCTCACCCAGCTCTCGCGCCGGCGGCGGCTCGACATGGTGGCCGGCATGGTGGCGGCCTGCGACGGTCCGCAGCTCTCACCCGAGGGGCGCGACCGCGTGCTCGCGTTCCTCAGGCTCTACCGCTCGGCGTCGGCGGCGTTCGCCGAGATGCGGCCGGATGCGTTCGTCCACCGGCTGGTCGAGCGCATAGGTCTGCGGCGCCAGCAGGTGTTCGCCGCGCAGGCGCAGACGGCCGAGCGGCTCGTGAACATCGCCAAGCTCAGCGAGCTGGCGAGCGCGTACATGCGCCGCCAGCCTGAGGCCACGCCGCGGGACTTCGTGCGCTACGTGGCGGCCGTCGCGGAGGCCGGCCTGCGCGAGGAGGAGGCCGCGCCCGACGAGCTGGCGCCCGCGGTGCACGTGATGACCATGCACTCCGCCAAGGGACGCGAGTTCGACCACGTCTTCACGCTCGGGTTGAGCGCCAACAGCATGCCGGGCCAGCGCCGCACCAGCGGGGACGGCGTGCCCGACGAGCTGCTCAAGGAGTCGCTCCCCGAGGACGACCGCCAGGCGCACGAGGACGAGATGCGCCGGCTGCTCTACGTCGCGATGACGCGCGCGCGCAAGGGGCTCGTGCTGGCCTGGGCCGAGACGGGGGAGCGGGCGCGGCCCTCGCCGTTCTACGAGGAGGCGCGCGCGGCGCTGCGGGCCGGCGAGGAGGTGCACGAGGACGAGCTGTTCGGCCCGGCCGAGGGCCTTCACTCCACCTTCCGCCTCCTGCGCGACGAGCTGCTCGACAGCGTGCCCCGCGTCGGCGGCCGTCTCAACGACATGCGCCTCGACACCTACCTCGAGGTGGACCAGTCCGTGGTGCGCTATCTCGAGCTGCTGAAGGTCGCGGCGCTGATCGAGCGCGAGCGCGAGGGGCAGGCGCTCGGGCAGGCGCTGCCCACGGTGAACGAGCTGCTGCTCCAGGGCGCGACGCCCGAGCAGCGTGACCTGTTTGTGGCGTCGGCCCTCGACGACTACCTGATGGACTCGGCGCGTGACGAGCGCCGGCGAGCGGAGGCCATCAGCGGCAGCGGCGACCAGTCGCTCGAGACCTTCATCCCGCGGCGAGGCGACGGCCTGATGCTGTCGGCGTCGGACATCGAGACCTACCGCCTCTGCCCGCTCAAGTACAAGTTCGCGCGGGTCTTCCGCATTCCGCAGGAGCCGACGATCAACCAGCGCTTCGGCATCGTCGTGCACCAGGTGCTCGAGCGCTTCCACACCGGCGGCGGGGGGTCGCTCGAGGACCTAATGCGTCTGTTCGAGGCGAGCTGGCGGCGCAGCGGCTTCGGCGACTCGAACGACGAGCTGCAGTTCCGCGACAAGGCGGTGGGCGCGCTCACTCGCTACTGGGAACTGGACGCCTCGCGCATTGCCGAGCCGAGGTGGTTCGAGCGCAGCTTCTCGTTCCGCCTTGGCCCGCACCTGCTGCGCGGCCGCGTGGACCGCGTCGACCAGCTACCCGACGGGCGCTACGAGCTGATCGATTACAAGACCGGCAAGCCGAAGACCGCAGCCGAGCTGCGCGAGGACGTGCAGCTATCGCTCTACCAGATGGGCGCGCGGGAGTCGTGGGAGCTCGAGACCTCCGCGCAGAGCTACTACTACGTGCTCGACAACGAGAAGGTGCCGGTGGAGCACTCCGAGGAGGAGCTCGACCGCGTGCGCGGCACGGTGGCCACGATCGCCGAGGGGATCCTGGCGCAGGAGTTCGAGCCGACGCCCTCGCGCGAGATCTGCTCGTTCTGCGACTACCGGATCATCTGCCCGGCGGCCGAGAAGTAGCCGACTAGTTGTTCTCCGGCCCCCGCTGCCTCAGAAAACGCTGGAAGTCCCTCGCGATCGCGTCGGCCGAGGGGAGGTCCTCGGGGTCGGGGCCGATGTCCTCGACCTCGTCCATCGTCTCCTCGAGCTTCTCGACGAACGCCTTCACCTCGGGATCGCTCTCCACGGCGGCGTCGACCTGGCGCGAATAGTCCTCGGACGCCTCCTCGAGAGCGCTGCCGTCGACGGCCACTCCGGCGAGACCCTCGAAGCGGCGGACGAGCGCCAGCGCCGCCTTCGGATTGGGCGCCGCGGCCACGTAGTGCGGCACCGCCGCCCAGAGGCTGGCCGACGGCAGGCTGGCCCGCTGGCAGGCGTCGTGAAGAACGCCGACGATGCCGGTCGGCCCCTCGTACGTCGTGCGCTCGAGACCGAGCCGGTCGATCAGCTCTTGGTCGCTGGCGAGACCGGAGATCGACGTGGGGCGCGTATGCGGCACGTCGGCCAGCAGCGCTCCGAGCGTGAGAACGAGCTTTACGCCGAGCTCGCCCGCAGCCGTCACGATCGCGCTCGCGAAGGTGCGCCAGCGCAGCGACGGCTCCACGCCCTGGACGAAGACGAGGTCGCGCTCGGCGGCGGGGATGCGCGCGGCGGTGATGACCGTGGCCGGCCAGTCGATCGTCCGGGCGTGGCCCTCGACCAGCCGGACGGTCGGGCGCACGGCGGTGAAGTCGAAGAAGTCCTCGGGGTCGACGCGAGCGATCTCCACGGCGTCGAAGCTCTCCACGAGGAACCCGAGCGCGGCCGATGCGGACTCGCCCGCGTCGTTCCAGCCCTTGAACGCACAGACCAGAACAGGGTCACGCAGCACCGGCTTGTCGGTCCAGATGAGCGGATCCACTGACTCCACCGTAGCGGAGGCCGCAAGCTGCGTCCGACGCCCATTCCAAGATGCTCCCGTGGAAGCACGTGTCCGAACCACCGTTGCGGAGCTGCGCCCGGGCGCCGAGGTGGACGGCCCGTTCGCGTGCACGCGCAAGGAGCGGCTCACCGCTCGCAACGGCAGCGGCTACCTGGCGCTCGAGCTGCGCGACCGCAGCGGCACGATCACCGCGCGCGCGTTCCGCGAGGCGGACTTCCTGGCGGGGCAGTTCGAGCGCGGCGAGCTCGTGCACGTCCGGGGACGCGTCGAGCGCTTCCGCGACGAGCTGCAGATCGAGGTCAGCGAGATCCGGCGGGCCGAGGGGGACCTCGACCCCGCCGAGTTCCTCCCAAGCGCGTATCGCGACCTCGACGAGCTCGACGGCTTTCTCGAGCACCTCGCGCGCGAGGTCTACGACCCCGACTACAAGCGGCTGCTCGCGTCGTTCCTGGACGACGACGCGTTCCGCGCGGAGCTGCGTCTGGCGCCGTGCACGCGCGCGGGCCATCACGCGTATCTCGGCGGTCTGCTCGAGCACACGGTGGCCGTCGGCACGTTGGCCCAGGAGACCTGCACGCTCCACCCGCGGCTCAACTCGGATCTGCTGATCAGCGCGGCGCTGCTGCACGACATCGGCAAGACGCGCGAGTTCGAGCTGGGCGCGGAGATCGCGCCGAGCGAGGAGGGACGGCTCGTGGGGCACGTCGCGATCGGGCAGCAGATCGTGGCCGCCCGCTGCACCGCGCTGCCGGACTTCCCCGAGGCCAAGGCGCTCGCTCTGGCGCACTGCATCCTCACCCATCACGGCGCGGACGGCGTGCCGGCGCGGCGATTCGGCTCGCCCGAGGCGCTGGCGCTCCACCGGCTGAACGCTCTCGACGCGAGCGTGAAGGGCGCGCTCGAACACGGCCTGGCGCCATGAGGGTCCGCGACGCCGAGCCGCAGGACTTCGACGTCGTCACCGAACTGCTTGAGGGGCTGGGACGCGCGAGGGTGACCGAGGCGACGCGCGACCGCTGCCGCGAGATCTACGCGGCCCAGATCTCGGACCCGGCTGTCAAGCACCTGGTGGCGGAGAACGACGACGGCGAGGTGGTGGCGTTCTGCTCGCTGCACTTTCGCAACCGCTTGAATCACGCGACCGCGCAGGCCTGGATCCCGGACCTGTTCGTGCGCGACTCGGCACGGCGCCAGGGCGTCGCGCGGGCGCTGCTCGAGGCCGCCGAGAAGGCCGCCTTGGACCGCAACTGCTGGGACCTGACCCTCGAGTCCGGCCACCAGCGCACCGAGGCGCACATGGTCTACTCGAACTTCGGGATGCGCGACGCCGGGAAGTACTTTCGCAAGCTGCTGGGCTAGGGCTGCCGCCGGCCGACTGGACCTAGACTGCGCCGCGGAGTGGCACGGGCCTGGTGGCCCATCCGGTCTTCAAAACCGGCAGGGCGGAGCAGCCCTCCGCTTGGAAGGTTCGATTCCTTCGCCGCTCCGTAGATGCAACCGCCCCAATCCGGCTTCAAGGGAAGGCGACACGCCGCGAAGCGGGAACGCATGATGGCCGCGTACCTGGCCGAGCCGAAGAGCCGGCGCGAGCGCTGGAGGCAGCGCCGCGCCGAGAGCTGGCTCGTGACCGACTCCCTGGGCCCGGCCGCCAGCTCGCTGCACGACACGCGCGAGCAGGACGCCGAGATGCGTCAGCGCTGGCGGCGGTGGCGAGCCGAGCAGCTGGGGGGCTAAGCAGCCCGGCGGGCGACGGCCGCCGGCTCCGCGGCCGGCTCCGCCTTCGGCTTCGCCAGCTCGGCCACGATCCAGCGGGCCAGCTCCTCGCCGACGATCTGTGCGCCGCGCGACGTGAGGTTGTAGCCGTTCGCACAGCGGATGCCGTCGTCGTCGCCGAGGGTGGTGAAGTGGACGGTGGGCAGCTCGAGGCGGCTGGCTGTCGCGCGATAGTCCTCCATGATCCGGTCGAGGATCGGCCACGAGGTGGGCCAGGTCCAGGCGAACGGGAACGGCTGGACCAGCACGACCGTCGCGTCGGGCCAGGTCTCCTTGACCTCGCGAGCGAAGCGCTCGAGCTGCTCCGGGCCGTTGTACTCGTTCCAGTGACGGCCGAACAACCGCACGGCAGGCTTCAGGAACAGGCGGTACGGCAGTCGGATGTGACGCCCGAAGCGGCGCCCGACCTCCACGCGAAGCTGGTTGATGCGCGGCGTGCTGTTGAGGATCACGCGCCGCTGGTAGGTGGCGCCGGTGTGGATGAGCACGACGTCGGGCGCGCCGCTCATCTTGGTGACCTTCACGAGCCGCTCGATGTCAGGGAACTGCTCGTAGGTGATGGCGAAGTAGTGGGCGAACTCGGTGCCGATGCCCTCGTCGAGCAGGCGCTCGGCCATGACCTTCGGGTAGCCCACCGGCGCCTTGAAGTCGTGGGTGGTCTCCATGGCGCGGATGCCGCAGTCGCCGACGTGCATCACACGAAGGCGCGGCAGGTCGTCACGCGCGATTCCCCTGAACGCGCGCACCGGGTCTTCGGTTACGGCGGGTCCCATCACGGCGCGGTAGCCGCGCTTGGCCAGTGCTTTCAGCATCCTTGCCCTCCAACGAACGACTGCGAGTTCCTGTCACCAACGTACGGGCGGTCGTGGCGCGTTCGCCTCCCACGACGCGCGTTTGCACAGGTTTCAGACAACCAACCGGTGCGACGTTCCCTGCTCCGTTGGAGCTACCCCGCGCGTTTGGGGGGTACGAGCGACGCCAGTGGCGGGCGCTCGAGCTGCTCGAGGTGCCGCTCCTCGAGCGAGGAGCCCACGGGAACGAGCAGGTCGCTGCCGTCCTCGAGCTCGCCGATCCGTCCCTCGCGCGCGAGCCGGGCGGCCACCGCGCGCAGCACGGCGAACGCCATCGGCGTGAGGTCGCCCAGCGCCTGGTGGCGGTTCTGCCTCATCTCGATGTCCACCTGGGCGAGGCCGTCGAGACCCACCTCGCTCCAGACGTCGATCAGCATCGCGATCTCGACCGAGTAGCCGGTGCCGAACGGGATGCGCCGCATCAGCTCGCGCCGCCCGGCGACCTCGCCGGCGAGCGGCTGCCGGATCCCCGCGAGCTGGGGGTAGAAGAGGTTCAGAAGCGGACGCGCGGTGAGCTCGGTCACGCGGCCGCCGCCCTCGGGCAGTGCCACCTCGCCGACCTTGAACGGACGACGGTAGAAGGCCTTGACGAACTGGATCTCCGGGTCGCCGCACAGCAACGGGCCGATCAGGCCGCAGACGAAGTGCGGGCCGAACCCGCCCGAGTCCGCGTCGACCCAGCAGAGGACGTCGCCCTCGAGCACCGACAGCGAGCGCCACATCGCGTCGCCCTTGCCGAGAGGTGCACCGACCTCCGGCATCAGCGAGCTCTCCTGGAAGACCTGAGCGCCGGCCGAAGAGGCCACCTCGGCGGTGCCATCGGTCGAGCCGGCGTCGATCACGGCGACCTGGTCGACCACCCCGGCCTCGCGCAGCGACACGAGGTCCGCCACGATCGCGCCGACGGTGCCGGCCTCGTTGCGTGCCGGCACGCAGACGGAAACCGACGCCGTGCGCTCGGCGCTCAGGCGCTCGGGCGGGAAGTCGCTGTGGTGAAGCGTCCGCGACTCGTGCCAGCGGCGGGCTCGCTCGAGGTCGAGTTCGCGGCCCAACTCAGTCCACGATCAGGTGGGTGACGGGCTTGCCGAAGCGCTCGCGCGCCTCGTCCACCACTCCCTCCTCCTGCCAGTTGCGCTCACCCGCGGCGTGCGTCACGAGCACGATCTCGTCGGCCGGGTAGGTCTGCAGGGAGTCCTGAATCGCGAGCAGCGGATCGGACTCGCCGGTGTCGCCGGCGGCGTCGATCCCCTCCTCGTCCAGCCGCTCGACGGTCTCCTGCTCGACCTCCTCGGCGCGGGCGATCGCCTCGTCCGGATCCGAGGTCCAAAACCTCAGCTTGCTGTTCAGCGCCGGTGCAACCACGAGCACCTCCGCCTCTTCGGCGGTCTCGCGACCGACGGCGCTCTTGAGCGCCTCGCCCGAGATGGGCTCCGTCACCAGCGCAAGGATCTTCTTGGGCATGGTTCGACTGTTACCGAGGGACGGCAGAGGACAAACGATCAATCCCGCTTGGCGGGAGCCAACGCCCGCTTGCCGAGCGTCAGGGCGAAGTACAGCAGCACGGCGGCGAACAGGTAGGAGAGCGTCTGGTCCGACACCACGTTCGCCAGCTTCACGCCGCCCAGCACCCCGAGTGGCGAGAGCACTCCGATCGTGAGGGCTTCGCGCTCGCGCACGTTGCCGTAGGAGCGCTGGCGCATGGCGCCGACGATCGCCACCGGGATGATCGCGAGCAGCGACGTGGACTCCGCGCGGAGCTGCGTCATATTCAGGATCAGCACGAGGCCCGGGACGAACAGCACCCCGCCGCCGATCCCGAGCATGCCCGCGGAGACGCCTGCCACGAAGCCGACGGCCAGCGTGGCGATGATCTCGCCGCCGCTCACCGGTGGTCGCCTCCGGAGGCCACTAGTAGATGATCAGGGTCGCGGACACGACCAGCAGGAGGGCAAAGATCCCGGACAGCGCCCTCGCCGGCACGCGCTGTTGCAGCGTGGTGCCCACGATCACTCCCGCCACGGCCGGCAGGCCGATCAGCATTCCCTTGAGCACGTCGACGTTCCCGAACAGGCCCTGGATCAGCGACCCGAAGATCGCGATCAGGCCGATCGCCGCGAGCGACGTTCCCGTGGCCTCGTGCTCCTGATAGCCGAGCCACAGGATCAGCAGCGGGACGAGCACTGTGCCTCCCCCGACCCCGAACAGGCCGCTGAACGCCCCCGCCACGGTGGAGATGACCGCAAGTCGAAGTAGCCGATTCGACATCGCGGGGCATACTACGGCGAGTGCCTGCGCCAACCGCCGAGACGCTCGCCGAGGCCCTGCGGCCGCTGACCGGCGATCCCCGCCAGGCGGCCGTGTTCTCCGACATCGACGGCACCCTGGCACCGATCGTCCGCCGCGCCGACGACGCGATGGTGGACGACCGCACGTCGCGGCTGCTCGGCACCATCGCCCGGCGCTACCGCTGCGCCGCCTGCATCTCGGGCCGCTCGGCCACGGAGGCCAAGCGGCTGGTGGGGGTGGGCGGCATCGCCTACGCGGGAACGCACGGCGCCGAGCTGCTGCTGCCGGGCGAGAAGCGCCCGGTGCTCGATCCCGAGGTGGCCCGCTGGGCCGGCGAGGTGCATGCATTCGTGCGGGAGAACGACACGCGCGAGCTGCGCACGCTGCGCGTCCGGATCGAGGACAAGGGCCCGATCATGGCCTTCCATTGGCGCGGTGCGCCGGACGAGGTCGCGGCACACGCGCGGGCGCAGCAGATCGCGGCAGCCGCGGAGGACGCTGGACTGTGGGTGCACTGGGGGAGGAAGGTCCTCGAGATCCGTCCGCCGGTGGAGATCAACAAGGGGCGTGCGGTGCGCGCGCTCGTGAGCCGCTACCCGTCACGGACGGCGATGTTCGCGGGCGACGACGCCACGGACCTCGACGCGTTCGACGCCCTCGAGGAGCTCGTGGCCGAGGGCGCGCTCGACACGGCCGTGCTCGTGGGCGTGCGCTCGGAAGAGGGCCCGGCGGCGATCGTCGAGCGAGCGGATCTGGTGGTGGAGGGGGTCGAGGGCGTGCGGGCCGTGCTGGAAGCGCTCGCAGCCGCGTAAATGCGCTTCACCGACTTCCTCAAGACGGCGGTCCTGCTGTTCGCGGCATCCGGCACCGTGCTCGGCGCCGTCACGATCGTCGGCGCGACGGCCGACGGCAACACCTCGCTCATCTACTTCTCGCTGGCCTGGTGGGCCACCGCCACGCTCGCCGGGATCTTGGTGGGGCGGCGCCTGCGTGTGACCGAGGGCATCAGGAAGCTCCTCACCGACGCTCGCAGCACACCGATGCTTCCCGAAGTCGAGCCTGGCCGCATCATCTTCAACCGCCTCTGGCTGCTCGCCGTGCTCACGATCGTGGCGGGCGCGGTCGCGTTCCTGGTGCCGCAGGTGCCCGCGGTGGCCACCGGCTACGCGATCATCGGCGCCCTCGGCTGGCGCCGCCAGAGCAGCGCGGTGCTGGCGATCGAGCAGCGCGACGGCGTGCAGTTCTACGTCGAGCCGACAGGGCCGTTCGCGCCGACGAAGCTCATCCGCGCTCCGGGCTACCGCAAGCTCGACACGCTGCGCGAGCCCGCGCGGCGGCCCGGCTCACCGGTGTAGTCAGTCCCGAGACCCGGGACCCGACACCCGAGACCCGCGCTTGCGCAGCTGATCCAGGTCGGCCCACGAGCGCGTATTCGCAACCTGCGCGGCCGTGACCCACCCCCGTCGCGCCGTGGCGATCCCGTAGCGGATGTTCGCCAGCGTCTCGATGCCGTGGGAGTCGGAGTCGACCAGCAGCATGGCGCCCGCCTGCGCCGCCATCCGCGCGTTGGTCTCGTTCAGGTCGCGGCGGTCCGGGTTGGCGTTGATCTCGAGGAAGGTGCCGGTGCGCACCGCCGCCTCCACCACGCGCTCCACGTTCAGCTCGTACGGGTCGCGCAGCTCGATCTTCCGCCCGGTGGGATGGCCGATCGCGTCCACCAGCGGGTGCTCCATCGCGTGGATCATGCGGGCGGTCATCTCCTTCTCCTTCATGCGGAAGGAGGTGTGGAGGCTGGCGATCACCCAGTCGAGCTGCTCGAGCACGTCGTCGGCGTAGTCGAGGCTGCCATCGGGGAGGACGTTCACCTCGCTGCCC
>DATNBJ010000476.1:0-10725 GCA_035572055.1 Thermoleophilaceae bacterium
TACGACGCGATCATCCGCGGCCTCGACGAGCCCCCGATCATCATGGGCCACTCGTTCGGCGGGCTGATCACGTTGCTTCTCCTGGACCGGAACCTCGGCGCCGCGGGAGTCGCGATCTCCCCCGCCCAGCCGAAGGGCGTGCTGATCCTGCCGCTGCCGCAGGCGCGCGTCGCCTCGGTGGCGCTGCGCAACCCCGCCAACCGCCACCGGGCCCAGATGCTCACGGAGAAGCAGTTCCACTACGGCTTCACCAACACGCTCAGCGAGGAGCAGTCGAGGCCGATCTACGAGCGCTACGCCGTGCCCGGCCCGGGCCGCATGCTCTTCCAGGCCGGACTCGCGAACTTCAACCCGAACGCCGCGAGCAAGATCGACTTCAAGAACCCGAAGCGCGCCCCGCTTCTGATCATGGCCAACGACAAGGACCACACGGTGCCGGCCGCGAGCGCGAAGGCCACATACAAGCTCCAGAGCCGCTCGCCGAGCGTGACCGAGCTGAAGGAGTACACGGACCGCTCGCACTACACCTGCGGCGATACGGGCTGGGAGGAAGTGGCGGACTACGCGCTCGACTGGGCGGTGCGGCACGTGGCTGCGCCCACCGGCTCGCCCGCGACGGCCGGGGGTGCGTGATGGCGCTCATCTCGCGCGGCTTCCACGGGCGGCGTCAGGACGACGTCGATCCGTCGCGTCTCCCGCCGGGGCAGTACGTGACTCGCGACTTCCCGGTGCTGTCGGCCGGACCCACCCCCCACACGCCGCTCGATGAGTGGAGCTTCGCGATCGGCGGCGCGGTCGGCGCCGCCCGTTCGTGGACGTGGGAGGAGTTCGTGGCGCTGCCGACGGAGACCGTGACCAAGGACATCCACTGCGTGACGAAGTGGTCGAAGTTCGACACGCACTGGACCGGCGTGCCGGTCGACACGCTGCTCGAGGGCACCGAGCCGTGGGGCAAGTTCATCGTGGCCTGGTGCGACGGCGGCTACACCACCAACCTGCCGCTGGCGGACGTGATGGACGGCAAGGCGTGGGTGGCCTATCAGTACGAGGGCGAGCCGCTCGATCCCGAGCACGGCGGCCCCGCGCGGCTGCTCGTGCCGCACCTCTACTTCTGGAAGAGCGCGAAGTGGATCCGCGGCATCAACCTGGCGGAGCACGACGAGCCGGGCTTCTGGGAGGGCTACGGCTACCACAACTACGGCGATCCCTGGAAGGAGCAGCGGTACTGGAGCGACTAGCCGCCGGCGCGCCGCTCACCTGGCGCGTCGCCACGATCCGCGACATCCGCACGGAGACCGAGCACGCGAAGACGCTCGTGCTCCAGGTGCCCGACTGGCCCGGCCATCTCGCGGGCCAGCACGTCGACGTCCGGCTCACGGCGGACGACGGCTACCAGGCGCAGCGCTCCTACTCGATCGCCTCGGCGCCGGCCGGCCCGGACCTGGAGCTGACGATCGAGCGCATCGACGACGGCGAGGTCTCGCCCTATCTCACGGACTTCGCCCAGGTGGGCGACGAGTTCGAGCTGCGCGGCCCGATCGGCGGCTACTTCGTCTGGAAGGCGTCGCTCGAGGGTCCGCTGCTCCTGGTCGGCGGCGGCTCGGGGCTCGTGCCGCTGATGGCGATGCTGCGCCACCGCCGCGCCGCGGGCTCCGACGGCGACGCGCGGCTGCTGCTCTCGGCCCGCGGGGCCGAGGACATCCTCTACCGGGAGGAGCTCGACCGCATGAACGAGAACTCGGTGGCGATCCAGATCACGCTGACCCGCGGGGAGCCACCGGCGGGCTGGAAGGGGGCCACCGGGCGGATCAACGCCGACATGCTCGCGGGGCTCGGCCCGCCGCCCTCGGAGCGCCCGCGCGTATACGTGTGCGGTCCCACTCCGTTCGTGGAGGAGGCCGCCCGGCTGCTCGTGGAGCTCGGCCACGACCCTGCCGTTGTTCACACCGAGCGCTTCGGACCAAGCGGAGGTTGAGATGGAGGACATGCACACCGACGGAAACGAGATCGCGGGGCTGCTGCAGGAGGTCTTCGTCGCGGAGATCACCGGCACGATGCGAATGTGCGAGTCGTGCCACCGCGAGAGCCCGATCGGCGCGCACCGCCTCTACACCGGCGCGGGCTACGTGCTGCGCTGCCCGAACTGCGACGACATGGCGGCCGCCATCGCCGTCCGCCCGGACAACTACGCGCTGACCCTGCGCGGCACCTGGATGTTCGGCCGGGTGGAGTGAGCTCGCCGCAGGACATCGCCCACCCGCGCTTCGCGCGCTGGTACATGAAGTGCGCCGAGGAGTCCGAGCAGCGCGGCGCCGCCGAGCATCGCCGCCGCATGCTCGAGGGACTGACCGGGCGCGTGGTGGAGGTGGGCTCCGGACACGGGCTGAACTTCCCCCACTACCCGGCGACGGTGACCCAGGTGATCGCGATCGAGCCGGAGCCGACGCTGCGGGCGGCGGCCGAGAAAGCGGCCGTGGACGCGCCGGTGCCGGTCAGCGTCCGGCCCGGCACGGCGGACGAGCTGCCGCTCGAGGACGGCTCGATGGACGCGGCGGTGGCCAGCCTGATGCTCTGCAGCGTGCCGGACCAGGGGAGCGCGCTCGCGGAGATGAAACGCGTGCTGCGGGCCGGCGGCGAGCTGCGCTTCTACGAGCACGTGATCGCCTCGAAGCAGCCGCTGCGCGGCTTCCTCCAGTTGCTCGAGGTCACGCGTGTGTGGCCGAAGCTGGCCGCCGGCTGCCACCCCGCGCGCGACACGGGCGCCGCGATCGAGGCGGCCGGCTTCAAGATGGAGCGCTACGAGCGCTTCGGCTTCGCGGCCGGGCCGATGCAGCCGCGGATCCCGCACATCCTGGGCAGCGCTAGGCGCTGAGGTTCTCCTCCAGCACCTGACGGTGCGTGGGCCGCGCCTTGGCGTAACGCTCCCTGCCCGCCTTGGTCAGGCAGGCGTAGATGCCGCGCCGGTCCTCGGTGCACATCGAGCGGGTGACGAGCCCCTGCTCCTCGAGGCGGGCCACGACGCGGCTCAGTGCGCTCTGCGAGAGGTGGACCGCGTCGGCGAGCTCCTGGATGCGGTGGGTCTCCTTCTTGGATGTGGCGAGCTGGTCGAGCACCTCGAACTCGCTGACGCCCAGGCCGTGCTCGTGCTCGAGGGCCTGTTCGAGCGCGCAGCTCACGCGCGCGTGGCGCTCGAGCAGCTCGCGCCACTCGTTCAGCAGCTTCGTGTCGTCCAGCGTGGGACTCATGGTGCGGCGATTATACAGGACCCACTGCATATTTTGCGTTCACATCTTTTGCAGGTGCATTTCATGCAGTTGCATGTATTATGGCGCGCATGACTTCGCACACCTCCCCCCACACCTCCGCCGCCGGCACGTGGGACGCCCGCATCTGGGCCGCCCTGTTTGCCGTGTGCGGCGCACTGTTCCTGGACGGGCTCGACGTCTCGATGGTCGGCGTCGCGCTTCCCTCGATCCGCGCGGACCTCGGCATCTCCACCTCGCAGCTCCAGTGGGTGGTCAGCGGCTACGTGCTCGGCTACGGCGGTCTGCTGCTGCTCGGCGGGCGCGCGGCGGACCTGCTCGGGCGCAAGCGCGTCTTCCTGACGGCGGTCACGCTGTTCGGGATCGCCTCGCTGCTCGGCGCGGCCACCAGCGATCCGTCGCTGCTCGTCGCGACCCGTCTCGTGAAGGGCGCGGCGGCCGCGTTCACCGCTCCAGCCGGACTGTCGATCATCACCACGACGTTCGCCGAGGGCCGCGAGCGCAACAAGGCGCTCAGCATCTACACGGCGTTCGGCGCGAGCGGCTTCTCCGCCGGGTTGATCCTGGGCGGTCTGCTCACCGAGCTGGGCTGGCGCTGGACCTTCCTGGCGCCCGCTCCGTTCGCGGCCCTGATCGCGGTCGCCGCCTGGCGGCTGCTCCCCCGTGACACGGAGAAGGCGCGTCTCGGCCGCGAGTTCGACTTCGGCGGCGCGCTGGCGATCACCGCCGGCATGCTCGTGCTGGTGCGCGGCGTGGTCCGTGCTCCGGACGTGGGCTGGGCATCGGCCCAGACGATCGGCTCGTTCGCCATCGCCACGATCATCCTGGCGCTGTTCGTCGCGGTCGAGCTGCGCGTGCCGCAGCCGCTGATCCGGCTCGGCATCCTTCGCAACGGCTCCATCGCCCGGGCGAACATCGGCGCGATGGCCACGATCGGTTGCTACTTCGGCTTCCAGTTCGTGGCCACGCTGTTCCTGCAGTCCGGCCTCGGCTGGTCGGCCCTGCACATGGCGCTCGCGTTCCTGCCCGCCGGACTGCTGGTGGCCTTCGGGTCCATGCGCGTCGGCGGCTTGGTGGACCGCGTCGGCACCCAGCGGGTGATCGGATTCGGCTTCCTGGCGTTCATCGCGGGCTATGCGCTGTTCCTGCGGATGGACGAGACGCCGTCGTACGCGGTGATGATCCTGCCGACGATCCTGCTGATCGGCACGGGCTTCATGCTCGCGTTCCCGGCGCTGAACATGCAGGCGACGACGGGCGTGGCCGACCACGAGCAGGGCCTCGCGGCCGGTCTCGTGCAGACCTCGTTCCAGCTCGGCGGCGCGCTCGTGCTCGCGGTGGTGAGCGCCGTGGTGACCGCTCAGGCCGGACCGAACCCGGACGCGGCATCGCTGCTCGACGCGCTGCGGCCCACGCTGGCGATCGTCACCGGCGTCGCGCTGCTCGGCCTGATAGTGATGGGCACGAGCCTGCTGCCGGCCCGGGCCGACGCGGAGGTCGCGCAGGTGGAGTCGAGCTAGCTCCCGGACTTCTGCTCCCAGGCGTCCCCCAGGAGGTCGGTGAGAAGAGGCTCGTCCGCGGCGCTCAGCGTCACGTGCACCGCGGCGAGCTTCTTCCCCCACCACTGCTCCGAGCAGCAGCCGGGGTGAGCCTGCACTGCGGTGAGGATGCCGTCGTGGTCGAGCATCACGTTCATGTGGTCCTCGTTCCAGAGGGTGGCGAAGATCTTGCCGCCAACCCGGAACGAGGGCCTCCCGTGATGGTCCTGCTCGACGGCGTCGGGCAGGGCGAGCGCGAGCTCGCGCGCTCTCTCAGCGGATATCGCCACCGCGAGTGACGGGTCGTCGGAGGAGCACGTTCAGGCGGGGCGGCAGCCGTCCGTCCGTCGACAGCCACGAGCCGGCGAGGATCAGCAGCAGTCCCGCCACCGCGCCGGCGCCGGGGCGCTCGTCCAGCAGCGTGACCCCGAGTGCCACCGCCACCAGCGGGTTCACATACGTGATCACCAGCGCGCGGCCGGGGCCCGCGTCGGCGATCAGCACGTTGAAGATCACGAACGCGATCGCCGTGCAGAGAAGGCCAAGCACGACGATCGACGCGATGGCGCCGCCGGTGGGCGCCTCGCTCGGCGCCGTGAGCGCCGCGGCGGGCGCCAGGATCAGCGACGCGATCGCCAGGCTCCCGCCCATCGTGGCGCGCGGGTCGAGGTCCACGAGGCGGTGCTTCAACACCAGCGGGCCGATCGCGTAGCCCACCGCCGCGCCGAGGATGGCCAGCGCGCCGAGCAGCTCGCCGGTGTCGCCCGATATGTCCAGTCCCATCAGCGCGATCACACCGCCGAATCCCAGGAGCAGTCCGAACAGGCGCATGCCCGTGGCTCGCTCGGCAGGGTCGAAGCGCAGCGCCAGCAGCGCGATGATCAGCGGCACCGACGCGATCAGGATCGCCGTCAGGGATGAGGCCACGCGCTGCTCGCCGAGCGCGATCAGCGGGAACGGGATGCTGATCTCCGCCACCGCGTACGCCAGCAGCCAGCGCACCCGGCCGCGCAGGGACGGCAACGTCCCCGCCCGCCACGCCAGCGCCAGCAGCACCACGGCCGCCAGCGTGACTCGCGTCCAGGCCACCGCGGCCGGCGGCACCCCGCCGTCCACCGCGATCTTGATGAACAGGTAGGGCACGCCCCAGATCACCGACATCGCGGCGAAGGCCAGCCAGGCGCGGGTGCTCACACAGGCGAATATGCCAGATCGTCAGAGGCGCCCGTTGGCGCGGAGCAGGACCAGCGCGTCGACCGTGAGCATCCCGCGCCACTCCGCCTCGGCGGCCGGCGACCAGTGGCCCCAGTTGAAGTCCCAGTAGCCGTCGGCGTGCTGGGCGTTCTCGAAGTGCTCGAGGTGGAGCTCGATCGTCGCGTCGTCGAAGTAGCGCCGCGCGGGCGAGTCGGGCAGCGGCGCGAAGTCGAGCGGGAAGTGCGCCTCGCCGCCGGCGTCCGGGTCGAGCGTGACGAGGTCCTTCACGAACGGACCCAGGCGGTCGAACGCCGCGCCGGCTCGCTCGCGGTCGGGTACCTGCTCGAGGAAGCGGAGCGCCGCGCGCACCACGTACGGGTGCGGCCTATCGAGTGAGTCGATCAGCGACCACATCAGCTCCGTGGCCTTCGTCAGCCAGTCGTGATCCACCCGGCGCGCGTGCAGCGTCGAGGCCGTCAGCCCGGTGAAGATCAGCGAGGGCGGGAGGCCGGGCTCCGGGGTCCACCAGGGCGGGTGCGGCCACTTCTCGATCGTCGGCATCACGAACGGCACCCCGCCCCGTTCGGGCGCGTTGCGCTCGAGCCAGTCGCAGGCGCTCTGCACCAGTACCTCATCCCAGGCGTCCGCCTCGTGAAGCGTGTGCAGCGCCTTCTCGATCGCGCCGGGCTGGCTGGCCGGGTCGCGCCCGTCGGGCTCGAGGCCATGGCCGAAACCGCCGTCGCTCGTGCGGTAGGCCGCCACGGCGTCGCGCACCGCCCGCGGATCCCCGTCCTGGAACAGGCACTCGAAGCGGCGCCGGTCCAGCACGCGTCCGCTCGACACGAGGAACAGCTCTGCCGCCGCGATGTCCGCCATGTGCGGCATTTCACCAGCACGGGTACGCCAGGTCTTGAACGAAACGGACGTCTTGGCAGACTGCATGGAGATGTACAGGGAGTACGCGCCACCCGTCGATTCGCTCGCCTGCCTGTGGACGCGGGTGGTGCCGGCGGACGGCGCCGCGATCCGGGTGATGCCCGACGCCTGCTCCGACCTGATCTGGCGTTCCGGGCACGGCGCCTTCGTGGCGGGACCGGACACCGAGGCGTGGCTGTCCAGCGCGCCCGCCGGTTCCGTGCTCGTGGGTGCGCGCTTCCGTCCCGGCGTGGGCGGCCCGGCGCTGGGGGTCCCGTTGAGCGAGCTGCTCAACCAGCGCGTGGACCTGAGCGAGCTGGACCCGCGGCTCGCCGGGCAGCTCGCGCCGGACCTGACCATGGAGGCCGCCCTGGAGCGCGTGGCCGCGGCCGCGGCCGAGCTCGCGCGGTCGCTCGACCCGGCGATGCGCACCGCGGTCCGCCGGCTCGACGACCCCCGCGCGCGCGTGGAGCTGCTCGCGGACGAGCTCGGCTTCAGCGAGCGCCAGCTCCGCCGCCGCTTCCACGCGGCCGTGGGCTACGGCCCGAAGACGCTCCAGCGCGTGCTGCGCTTCCGCCGCTTCCTCGCCCGGGCGGATGCGGGCGAGGACCTCTCGCGCGCCGCGCTCGACGCCGGCTATGCCGACCAGGCCCATCTGACGCGCGACTGCGCACGGCTCAGCGGGCTCACACCGAGCCGGCTCGCCATCGAACGAACGAGCTAGCCGATCCGCACCCGATCGCCGCCCGTCGCGTCCGGCAGCTTGATCTTCAGCCGGCCCAGACGGTCGGCCCGCAGCACGGAGCGCTGAGCCACGATCGTGACGGCGTGCCGGGAGCGCGGCCTGTAGAGAGCCGCGGTGCGCACGGTCACGGCGCCACCGCCGATGAACGTGAAGCCGCGGCGGCTCGCTCCCTGGAGCGTCGTGAGCCTCGTCCCGGCGAACGTCACGTGCCAGCCGTACACGTCGTAGCTCCGCGCGCCCGACACGTAGCTGAAGCGCCGGGGTGTGGCCGCCGGATGCGCGAACGAGTCCTCGAGAGAGGGCAGCGCCTGGCGCAGGTCGCGCTGCCAGTACGGCCACGAGTGGGTGCCGGGGCCGTAGTCGTCCCAAACGACGGGGATGTGGAGCGAATTGAGCTTGTCGTGCAGCGACACGTTCATCTCGTGCACCTGCTGCTCGATCAGGTCCGGCGTGAGCTTGCCCTGGTCGTACGGGCCGGGCTGGCCGTTGCCCGTGTCGAGCCGCAACCGCGTGTTGCGCAGGTTGGACGCGAGGTTCCACGGGTTGTGCGCGCGCCAGTTGTCCGCGTTCAGCACGCGGTCGCCGAACTGGTCGCCGGGCTTGCCGCCGTCGGCGGGCGCCTCGAGGTCGATCACGCCGGCTACCGGCCCGTTGTTCACGATGTCGACGGCCCCCGAGAAGGCGGCCGCCCACGAGAACAGGTCGGGATGGCGCGCCGCGTAGCTCATCGCGCCGAAGCCACCCATCGACAGGCCGGCGACGGCCCGCCCGCCGCGTGTGGGGATCGTCCGGTAGTGCTCGTCGATCCAGGGGAGAAGCTGGCCGATGTGAAAGGTCTCCCAGCGTGGCGGCCCACGCCGGAACCAGTCCGTGTACCAGCCGCCGTTGCCGTTGTCGGGCATCACGACGATCGCCTGGAGGCCGGCGGTGATCCTCTCGGCGTCGCCCTTGTCGGTCCACGAGCGGTAGTCGTCGAACGAGCCGTGCAGCAGATAGAGGACCGGGTAACGCCGCCGCGGGTTCGCGTCGTAGCCGGCGGGCACCAGCACACGCACGTGCGTGGGCTTCGCGAGCGCGGCGGTGGACATCGTCAGCTCGGTGAGCCGCGGACTGAGCGCGCGCGAGGAGGTGAGCGTGATGCCGTGTTCGGCGGCCGCGGCGGGCGTGGCGCCGGCGGCGAGCACCAGCAGAGCGAGTACGAGCAGCCGCATCGGCCCGGCAGCGTATACGCCTGTTCCGGGCGGGTTATGCATCCGCCTAGCGCACCAGTGGGCGCTATGCGCACGCCCGGATCGCGGTAGCATCAATCGTCAGGTCTTTTCGCAAGGAGGAGGAGACGGTGCCGGTCATGCCTGAGCGCTGGCAGATCCGCGGCGACAACGGCGCGTCCGCGCTCGACGCGTGGGCGGGTGTGCTTGCCGCCACGCACATCCCCTTCGACGTGCGCGCCACCTACCGGACGCCGAAGGCGTTCCAGGGCCTGGTCACGCGCCGGCGCTTCGGGGACCTGATGCTCGTGGACTGCGCGTCCTCGCCGTTCCTCGGCCACTGGGCGCTGGGCCAGCCGACCGAGCAGATCGTCGGCTTCCAGCTCATCCGCAAGGGCGTGGAGCTGGTGCGCGAGCGCTCGCGCAAGGTGTCGCTCACGGCGGGCGACATGATCCTCTGGGACGGCCTCCAGCCCGTGGACGTCGAGGTCGTGGAGCCGTTCCTGAAGCGCACGCTGATCTTCCCGCGCGAGAGCGTGATGGCGGTGTGTCCGCGGCTGGCGGACGTCAAGGCGCTGCCGCCGCTCAAGCAGGGCGGTGCCACGCGGTTGCTCATGCGCTACGTGAACGCGCTCGCGCACGAGCTGCCGCAGCTCGACGGGCCGGCCTCGGCGGCAGCAGCCTCCGCGGCTCTGGAGCTGTTGCGCGGCGCCGTCGAGCCGAGCCTGCCGAGCAGCCGCTCGGCGCGCCGGACCGCGCTCCAGTCCGAGGTGCGCCGCTACGTGCGCACGCACCTCCAGGATCCGGCCCTCGGGCCGGAGAGCATCGCCCGCGCACACGCGATGTCGGTCCGCGCGCTGCACGCACTGTTCGAGGAGTCGCCCGAGTCGGTGGCCACGCTGGTGCGGCGCGAGCGCCTGTCGCGCTGCCTCGAGGACCTCGAGCAGCCGAACGGCGGGTCGATCACGGAGATCGCGTTCCGCTGGGGCTTCCGCGACGCCGCTCACTTCTCGCGCGTGTTCAGGCGTGAGTTCGACATGACGCCCAGCGAGGCTCGCCACCTTCAGCAGTGATGGGGATGCTCGAGGGCAAGGCGGGCCTCGTGACGGGCGCCGCCAGTGGCATCGGGCGCGCGTGCGCGGTCCGCTTCGGCGCCGAGGGCGCGTCGGTGGTGGTCTCCGATCTGGAGAGCTCGCGCGAGGCCGGCGAGGAGACGGTGAGGGAGATCGTCGAGGCCGGTGGGACGGCCGGGTTCTTTCCCTGCGACGTGTCGCAGTCCGACGAGAACCGCGCTCTGGTGGCCCACGTGGTCGAACGGCACGGCAGGCTCGACTTCGCCCACAACAACGCGGGCATCGGGGTGCACGAGCGCTTCCACGAGACGAGCGACGAGGACTTCGACCGCGTGATCGCCGTGAACCTGCGCGGCACGTTCCTGGGGATGAAGCACCAGATCGCGCAGATGCTGTCCGGCGGCGGTGGCGCGATCGTCAACACGTCCTCCAACGCGGGGCTGATGGCGGTGATCGGGCTGAGCGCGTACACGGCGAGCAAGCACGGGATCCTCGGGCTGACCAAGAACGCGGCCGTGGAGTACGCGAACGACGGGATCCGGGTGAACGCCGTCTGCCCGGGCGCGATCATGACCCCGCTGATGAGCGACCTGCCACCCGAGCGCGCGGCCGAGATCCTCGCGCCGCAGGCGATGACACGGCCCGGCGATCCCGCCGAGGTGGCCGCCGCCGTGGTCTGGCTGTGTTCCGACGACGCCTCGTTCGTCACCGGTGTTGCGCTGCCGGTGGACGCGGGCTCCGTGGCCTGGGTGTCGGCCCACAGGGACTGATGGCCTCAGAAGTGCTCGA
>DATNBJ010000477.1:0-12788 GCA_035572055.1 Thermoleophilaceae bacterium
TCGACCCCACCTTCGGGTCGGGCGGGCTCGTGCTCAGCGACATGGCGAGCGGCGCGAGCGCCCTCGCGCTCCAGCCGGACGGCAAGGTCGTCCTCGCCGGCAGCGTGTCGGACGCCTCCGGCTTCCAGCAGCTCGTGGTCACCCGCTTCAACGCCGACGGCGCCCCGGACTCGACTTTCGGATCCGGTGGCCGGGTGGCGATCCAGTTCGGCGACGGCAGCTTCCCGCTGTCGGGCGCCAACGCGCTGGCGCTCGCGCCCGACGGCAAGATCGTGGTGGCCGGCGGGGCCAGCGACAGCTCGGGCATCCAGGAGCTCGTCGTCGCGCGCTTCCACAGCGACGGCACCCCCGACAAGTCCTTCAACGGCGACGGGGCGTTCCTCGCCCAGCTCGGCTCGAGCGGAAATCCGTCGTACCTGAACGCCGTGGCCGTGCAGCCGGACGGCAAGGTGGTCGTCGGCGGGCAGGCCAGTGACAGCGGCGGCAACTCGCGCTTCCTCGTCGGGCGCCTGACCACCACCGGCGGCTGGGACTCTTCGTTCAGCGGCGACGGCCGGATCGTGCAGCAGATCGGCAAGGCGGCGGGCCTCGCCGAGTGGGTCAGCTCCCTGGCGATCCAGCCCGACGGCAGGATCGTCGCTGTCGGCCAGGCGGCCGACAGCAACAACCAGGTCGAGCTCCTGGCCACGCGGCTCACCACGGGCGGCGGCTTCGACTCGAGCTTCTCCGGCAACGGCATCCTCCTCGACCAGCTCGGCCTGGGCAGCTCCCCGCTCTCGCGCGCGAACTCCGTGGCGCTCCAGCCCGACGGCAAGCTCGTCGTCGGCGGCGACGCCACGCCCGCGAACGGCAACGGCGGCTTCATGGTGTCGCGCATCACGAGCGCCGGCGGCTTCGACTCCTCCTTCGGCACGGGCGGCGTGGTGGCCACGCAGCTCGGCACCGGCTTCAATGCCTCCTCGTCGGCGGCCTCGGTGGCCCTGCAGTCCGACGGCAGCGTGCTCGCCGCCGGGTTCGACACCGACGACCAGGGCGACAACCAGGTGCTCCTCGCGCGGCTCAGGGGCGCGAACGGCAACTTCGACTCGGGCTTCGGCGAGGGCGGCAAGTTCGCCGTGCAGGCCGGCAGCGACGAGCTCCCTTCGTCGCAGGCGTTCGGCATCGCGGCTCAGCCGGACGGCAAGATCCTCTTCGGCGGCGTGGCGAACGCCCGCGGCGGCAACACCGAGCTGATGGCCGGGCGCATCTTCCACGACGTGGCCCCCATCCCCGTCCTCAAGGTGCTCACGAACCCGGCGGTGCAGGGCACGCCCGTGGGCTTCGACGGCAGCGGCTCGAGCGACGTCGACGGCACGGTGGCGAGCTACTCCTGGGACTTCGGCGACGGCACCAGCGCGGCCGGCGCCACGCCGACCCACACCTACGCGAAGGACGGCACCTACACCGTGCGGCTGACGGTGACCGACGACAAGGGCGTGCCCGGCACGACCACTCAGACGCTGATCGTGGCCCCCGACGACTCGCTCAATCCGGCCTTCCGCGCGACGATCTCGCGCCTGGGCGTCTCACCGAAGGAGTTCAGGGCGGCGAACAAGGGCGGCAGCATCTCCGCCCGAAGCGGCGCCGCGGTGAGCTACCGCGACAGCCGCGCGGCGGTGACCACCTTCCAGGTCCGCAAGGGCGTTCGCGGCACCTTTGCCGGTGGCCACTGCCGCAAGCCGGCGCGCGGCCTGCACGGCCGCCGCTGCGCGCGCTACATGAAGATCGGCCAGTTCACGCACACCGACAGGGCCGGTCTCAACCGCTTCCACTTCACCGGCCGCCTGAACGGCAAGAAGCTCAGCCCCGGCCGCTACCGCTTCCGCGCGGTGCCGACCCAGGGCGCCCGCCTCGGCATCGCGGCGGCCGCCGGCTTCACGATCCTGCCCTAGTCACCCACGGCCCCGGGGGCCCGTCCTCAGTTGAACGTGCCCTCGGTGATCGTCGTCGTGAGCGTGGTCGTATAGGTCGACGTCACGGTCTCGTAGTACGAGACCGTCGAAGTGGTGGCGTCTGTGTAGGTCGTTGTCGACGCGGTGCTCGTGACGGGATCGGCCTTCTCCGACTCGGTGATGGTCTCGGTGGTGCCGGGCAGGGTGATCGTCGGCGTGATGTGCTCCGTGACCACCACCTCACCGCCCCCGGTCTTGGTGGTGACCGTGTAGGTGTTGTACTTCGTGCTGGTGGTCGTCCGGTTGGTGTAGCGCGTCGTCGTCACCGGCTTGGTCACGGTCTTGTACTTCGTGATCGTCGTCCTGGACGTGGAAGTGCAGATCGGGTGGTACCCGCCTGCCGCGCGCGCCTTCTTCGAGCAATAGCTGCTGCCGCCCTTGGCCAGACCCTTCCCACCGGTGTTCGACAGCGCCAACCCGACCGGGGAGAGCAGCGCCCCCACGAACACCGCTATGCAGATCTTCTTGAACATGTCAGCTCGCGTAGGTCACGGTGACCGTCGTGTACTCGGTCTCGGTGGTGTAGGTGGTGGTCGTCAGGGTCGTGGTCTCGGTCCGGGTCACGTGGGTGGTGGTGGTGGGCGTGACGGTCTGAGTGCCCGTCAGGGTGGTCGTGGTCGTCGTCGTGCTGTTCGACCCGTAGACGCTGGTGGTGCTGTCGATGACGGTCGTGGTGCGCGTGGTGGGATAGCCGGTGGCGGTTACCGTCGTGGTCCTGTTCCTGGTGGTGGTCGTGGTGTGGTTGTTCGTCTTGGTGGTGGTCACCGGCTTGTAGACGGTCCGCGTCCTGGTCACGGTCGTCCTCACGACGATCACGCACTTCTTCACGTAGGTGCCGCCGGCAGCGTGCGCGCGCTTGGCGTAGTAGGAGCACTTCTTCGTGCCGCCGCCCTTCACGAGCCCCTTGCCGCCGGTGCTCGACAAGGCCAGTCCCACTGGCGCGAGGAGCGCTCCGACTGCGACGGCGATTAGGAGCTTCTTGACCACGGGTTGGGCGTCCTCTGGTCAGAGTTCTGACGAGTCCGTCGTGCCGACCCTAACCAGGCCAAAAAGCGGTTGTCAATCGTTATTTCCGCGTAGCTACGCGGATTAATGACCCCCGAGTGTGCGCAACGGATAGAGGTGACCAAATCCGTATATGAGCGCTATCACCCAACCGATCGTGGCGGCCACCCCAACGACTTTCGGAGAGAAAAGGCGGGACGTGACGAGGTACAAACCGGGCATCACGATCAGCATGTAGTAGAGGTACGTGATCCGGTGGCTGAAGTTGTACTCGGCCACGAACGGGAAGAACGTGCCGAGGAACCAGGCCACGCCCACGAGCGCGATCTCGTCCTTCGACTTCCAGATCGCGGCAGCGGCGGCGAACAGCGCCGGCAGGGCGACGAAGATGATGAACGGGTTCATCTCGCCGCGATAGGCGATCAGCGGACGGCTCGCGGTCACGCTCCCGCCGGCCACGGAGTTCACCGCGACGCGGGCGTAGTCGATCGGCTTCTGGTTCACGAGCCAGTCCCACGGCGACGACGAGATGCCCGTGGCGTGCGGCACGGCCTTCAGCTTCGTCGCGTACACGTAGATGTGCGAGATGTGCCGGAAGGGGTTGCCGTCGTAGGTGATCTTCGTGCCGGTGTCGTAGGCCGGCACGAGCAGGTCCATCGCCGCGAGCAGCACCAGGGCGCAGACCAGCGTGCTGGCGCCGCAGAGCAGCAGCGGGCGCAGGTTCCCGCGCAGCCAGTCGCGCGGCCCGGCGCTGCCGTCGAGCCGGTCGCGCACCGCGCGGCCCAGCTCGAGCAGCAGGAGCACGAGGCCCATGTAGATGGCGACCTCCTTCATCCCCATCGCCACCGCCAGCGCCAGGCCGGCCCAGAGCGGGTGTCGTCGCAGGTAGAGCGTGGCGGCGACCAGCATCATCGCCACGGCGTAGATGTCCAGCGTGGCGATGCGGCCGTGGACCAGCATCAGGTTGTCGAGCGCCATCACGCCCGCCGCACCCACCGCCAGCCAGGGGCCCCCGCCGGCGGCTCTCACCAGGGCGTACATCGCCACGATCGCGATCAGTCCGAAGATCACGCTGCCGATCCGCCAGCCCCACTGGTTGTCGCCGAACACCTCGATCCCGCCGGCCATCACGACCTTGGCGAGCTGCGGGTGCTCGGCGTTCGGGTCCTTGCCGAGCGGGGCGTTGTGGTACGAGGCGCCGTCGGGCGGGTTGATGTGCGCGATCACGCGCGCGGCGTTCACGTAGTACGCCTCGTCGAAGATCAGCGTGTGATCGGCTCCGGTGGTACACGGCTGGGAGCACGGCTCGCCGATGCGGAACACGCGCGCGCCGGCCGAATAGAGCACGATCACGAGCAGCACGATCAGCGGCGCCCGCGGGTTGGCGAGCAGGCGCTTGGCCTCGTCGAAGGCGCGCCGCATGGCGGAGACCGCTCTACTGAGCCGCTTGGGTTCTACCGTGGCCACGAGTCGTAGGGAAGGCCCCCGCCTTCCCGGCCATTGTCTGTGCGACCCCCATACCTGTCAATCGGCTCGCTGACCGAAGCGGCGCGCGGGTGCGCCGAGGTGCTCTACCTTGCCGCGCGTGGGAGTTGCGCCGATGCGAGGGATCGCGCGTTGCGTCGCGCTGGTCGCCGCCTGTCTCGCCTTCACGGCGGCGCCCGCCCACGCGCTCACGCCGCCGATCAAGCACGTCTGGGTCGTGGTGCTCGAGAACGAGAGCGCCGGCACCACCTTCGGGCCGAACAGCCCGGCGCCGTTCCTCGCGAAGACGCTGCCGGCAAACGGCGCGCTGCTGAGCCAGTACCACGGCACCGCGCACGAGAGCCTCGGCAACTACATCGCGCTGCTCAGCGGCCAGGGGCCAAACCCGGAGACCCAGGCCGACTGCCAGTACTACCACGACGTGTCGCCCGGAACGATCGGCGCGGACGGCCAGGCGCTGGGGCTCGGCTGCGTCTACCCCAGCTCGGTCAAGACGCTGGCCGACCAGTTGAACGCCAGGGGCCTCGCCTGGAAGGGCTACATGCAGGACATGGGCAACGACCCGGCGCGCGAGTCCGCCACCTGCGGCCACCCGGCGCTGAACTCGATGGACGGGACGCAGAAGGCCACGGCGAAAGACAACTACGCCACGCGGCACAACCCGTTCGTCTACTTCCACTCGATCATCGACTCGCCGCTGTGCAGGCAGCGAGTGGTGCCGCTCAGCGCTCTTCCGGGTGATCTCGCCTCCGCGGCCGGCACGCCCGCTTTCTCCTTCATCACCCCCGACCTCTGCGAGGACGGGCACGACGCGCCCTGCGCCGACGGGCGGCCGGGAGGCCTCGTGTCGGCGGACGGGTTCCTGCGCACGTGGATCCCGATGATCACGGCCTCGCCCGCCTTCGCGGATGGCGGCCTCGTGATCGTGACCTTCGACGAGGCCGAGAACGACGACGCGAGCGCGTGCTGCGGCGAGGGCCCCGGGCTGAGCTCGCCGCTGCCGGGGATCACCGGCATGGGCGGCGGCCGGGTCGGTGCCGTGGCGCTGTCGCCCTTCATCAGGCCGGGCACGGTCTCGCAGGTGCCGTACAACCACTACTCGCTGCTGCGCAGCGTCTCGGCGATGTTCGGCGTGCCTCCGGTGGGGTTCGCGGCGGCGGCCGGGCTGGCCGTACTGGGTGACGACGTCTTCACTCAGCCGGGCGGGGCGCCCCCCGGCGCCGCGCCGCTGCTGCAGGCGGCCACGCCGCTGACGGGCGGCGGAGGGCGCCCGAACTCGGGCCGTGCCGGCGGCGCCGTGGCCGGCTGCCGCTCCGCCTCGCTGCCGAAGGCGCGCCGGGGCCGCTTCCGCCGGGGTTCGCTGCTGGCGGCGGTGTCGGTGCGCCGCAACAAGCGCCAGGCGACGGTGACCCTGCGGCTGAACCACCTCGCGCGCGTGTGGATCCGCTGGAAGCACAGGAAGGTGTCGGGACGCCTGCACGCGTGCCGCGTCTACAGCGTCCCTCTCCCCCGGCGCGCCGGCCGCGTGTCGATCGAGGCGCGCGTGGGCGGCGGTCTCGAGCGGCGCGTGCTGCGGATCCGCTAGCCCGCCGGGCAGAGGTCGCGGTCGTCGTCGGTCGCGTGTGCGTCCTGTGTGGAGGGCGGCGGGAAGTGGCGCCGGAACGTGAACGCGTCCGGCGACGGGCCGATCGCGCGCAGCAGCGTAAGCCGCTCCTCGGCCTCTGGAATGGTCGGAACGTGGCCCGCCTCCACCCACCAGAGCACCACGAACAGCTCGCTCATCTGCTCGAAGAACTCGCGCCGGCGGCGCATCACGTCGAGGTGCGCGCGGCTCGAGTAGACGAACCCGCGCAGCGACTCGAGCGACTCCCACACCGACATGTTCACGATCAGGCTGTCGTCGTCGAACGCGCGCACCGCCGTGGCGTTCCCCTCGTCGGTCTGGAGCCGCCAGACGAACCCGGGCGCCGCGTCCGCCACCGCGTTCACCGAGTCGAGCGCGTCCATGAAGTCCTTCATCACGGGCCCGTCGAGCGGCCCACGCGGGATGCCGATGTTCAGTTGGGCCAGGTGATGCCGCACGCCGTGAGGATAAAGCTTTAGGGACTAGGGACTAGGGACTAGGGACTGGTAGACATTAGTTGAGCCCGCAACTATAATCTAGGCCATGACCTCCTCCGCCCCTTCCCCCACCGCCACGCTGCCCGCCACCGCCCGGCTCGGCGCGGTGCACATCACCGTCAGCGACCTCGACCGCTCGGTCGACTTCTACGAGCGCGCGATCGGCCTGCGGCTGCACCGCCGCGAGGACGGCACCGCCGCGATGGGCGCGGGCGGCGAGGACGTGCTCGTCCTCGTCGAGCAGCCGGGCGCACTGCCCGCCGGCCGCCACGCCGGGCTCTACCACTTCGCCCTCCTCCACCCCTCGCGCCTCGAGCTCGCCCGCGCGGCCATGCGGCTGGCCACCACTCGCACGCCGATCGAGGGCGCGTCCGACCACGGCATCTCCGAGGCGATCTACCTGCCGGATCCCGACGGCAACGGCATCGAGCTGGCCTCCGACTTCCCGAAGGAGCAGTGGCCGGACCTGAGCGATCCCGCCACCTACGCCGGCGGCCCCAAGCCGCTCGACCTATACGGGCTGCTCGAGCTGGCCGGCAGCGAGGGCTCCACGCCATACGTGGACCCCGGGCTGACAGTCGGCCACGTCCACCTCCACGTCGGCGACATCCCGCGCGCGCTCGCCTTCTACCGCGACCTGCTCGGCTTCGACGTGATGACCGAGTTCCCGGGCGCGGCGTTCGTGGCCGCCGGCGGCTACCACCACCACGTGGGGCTGAACGTGTGGCGCGGCCAGGGCGTTCCACCCGCGCCGGCCGACCGCGTGGGGCTCCACCACTGGATCCTCGTCCTCCCGAACGCGGACCTCGAGGCGCTGCGCGCGCGGGTGCAACACGCCGGTATCGCCCACGAGGAGCGCCCGGACGGGCTCCTCCTGCGGGACCCCTGGGGCATCGCCCTGCTCGTCACGCCCGTGTAGATGAGGAACGGGCCGCGCCGGGCCCCGTTCACCCCCAAGCGACCGATTTGCGCGTCATCATCCGGCCGGTGGGAGTACGCGACTCAGAGCCGCCCGGGGGCGGGCGCTTCGACGAGGCGGGCGACGCCACCAGGCGCACGCACCTCGCCAACGAGCGGACCTATCTCGCCTGGTGGCGAAGCGGCTTGACCTGCCTCGCCGTGAGTTTCGGCACCGGCAAGCTCGTGCCCAGCCTGAGCGACGAGACCCGCTGGCCCTACGTCCTGCTCGGCACCGGCTTCGCGATTCTCGGCCTGACCTTCATCGGCTACGGCTTCTTCCGTCTGCGGCGCGTGGAGGAGGCCGTGATGCGCGGGGAGTTCGAGCGCCCCGATGATCGCTTCATCGCGGTGGTCACGGCGTTCGGCATGGTGCTCGGGGCCGCTGTGATCGCCGTGGTGATCTTCGAGACATAGCCATCTTCCGCCCGTACGCCGAGCTGCTGCGCACCCGTCACCTCGCACGGCTCGTGGCGGCGATGCTGGTGTTCGGCCTCGGCTGGGCGATGACGCCGCTGGGCCTCGTGCTCTTCGCCCGCCAGGTCACCGGCTCGTTCGCGCGAGCGAGCGTGGTGGTCGGCTCACTGCTCGTGGGCAATGCCGTCTTCTCTCCGCTCCGAGGGCGCTGGATCGACACCCGCGGCGTGCGCACGCCGCTGCCCGTCATGGCCGCTGTCGCCTGCGCCGGGCTCATCGCGCTGGTGGTCGCGGGCGAGGCAGGCGCGCCACTGGCCCCGCTGGCGGCGCTCACCTTCGTCGCGGGCGCGGGCATCCCGCCGGTCGGCGCCGCCCTGCGCACTCTGTTCGCCCAGCTCGTGGACGACGACGAGCACCTGCACGCCGCCTACGCCCTCTTCAACCTGGTCAACGAGACCACGCTGTTCAGCGGCCCGCTGCTGGCGGGCCTGGTGCTGGTGATCGCCTCGCCCGCGGCGGTGATCGTCTGCGCCGCGGTGCTGGTCCTGGTGGCCGCGCTGTCGTTCGCGCTGGCTCCGGGCGCGAACGAGTGGCGCGGCGTGGAGCGCTCGCCCACCCTGTCGCGGTTCGGGCCGCTCGCCGGCGCCGGCATGCGCACGGTGATCATCTGTGGGTTCGGCTTCGGCATGGCGTTCGGCGAGCTCGAGAACATCGCGCTGCCGGCGTTCGCGAAGGCGCACCACGCCACCCCGGCCGCCGGGCTGCTCCTGGCCGCGATCGCGCTCGGCATCGGCTCCGGCAGCCTGGTCTACGGTCTCCGGAGCTCCCGGCGCAGCGCCGGCGAGCGCTACCCGGCACTCTGCGTGCTGGGGCTCCCCGCCTTCGCGTTGACGCCGTTCGTGGATGCGATCCCGCCCATGCTCGTGGTCATGCTGATCCTCGGGCTGCTCTTCGCCCCCGCCCTCGTCACCGTTTTCGCGGTCGTCGACGAGGTGGCCCCCGTGGGCACGGCCACGGAGTCGATCACCTGGCTGTCGAGCCTCGCCGCCGCGGGCACCGCGGTCGGCGCGATCGTCGCGGGCCTGCTGGTGCACGGCCCCGGGGTCCACGCCGCGTTCGCCGGCGCCGCCGTCGCGGCCGGAGCGGCGACCGCCTACGCCCTCCTACGCCGCCGGACGCTCAGCGCGTAGGGCAGCGCGGGCGGGCCATTCGCCCGCCGGCGCCTTCCGCGACCGCGGCGGCGGCAGCGTGAACGTGATCGCCAGTGCCGCGAGCGGCAGGGCCGCGATCACGTAGAGCGTGGTGTCGAGGCCGAACGCGTCGGCCACCAGGCCGAGCACCGGGGCGCCCAGCCCGCCCAGGCCGATCGACAGCCCGAGGGTCACGCCCGACGCCATGCCGAGCCGGCCCGGCAGGTACTCCTGCCCCATCACCACCGTCACGCTGAAGGTGGCGATCACGGCGGCGCCGACGAGGAAGAGCAGGACCGTGGACGCGGGCGGCCGCAGCTCGTGGAACACGAGCAGCAAGGGCGGCAGGATCGTCATCGAGCCGAAGAGCACGGAACGGCGGCCGAAGCGGTCGGCCAGCCAGCCGCCCGCGAGCGTGCCGAACGCCCCGCCGACGAGCATGGCGGTGAGCGCCACGTTGGCGGTGGTCTTGGACGTGCCGAGCGCGTTCACGTAGTAGAGCGGCACGAACGTGAGCAGGCCGAAGTAGACGAACGTGCGGAAGGCGATCACCCCCGCGAGGCGCCGGAAGCCGGACCAGTCGTCGTCGGGGCTGCCCGCGTCCTGCGCGCCGGCGACCTGGGGCGGCCTGAACGCGATCAGGTGCGACAGCTGCGTCGCGAGGTACAGGGCGACCAGTGCCCCCGGGATCACCATGAACAGCGTGCCCGAGAGGCCGAACGCGAGCACCAGCGGCGTGACGATCACGGGCCCGAGCGCGAAGCCGATGTTCCCGCCCAGCCCGAAGAAGCTCATCCCGCTGGCGCGCTTCCGGCCCGACACGTAGTTGGCGAAGCGCGAGCCCTCCGGGTGGAACGCGGCCACGCCCAGGCCGCTCAGCACAACCGCGAGGAACGTGAGCAGATAGCTCGGCGCGATCCCCACGAGCGCGATCCCGATGCCTGCGACGAGCGGCCCGAGCGGTATCAGCCCGATCAGCGAGCGGCGGTCCGAGTAGTGGCCGAAGATCGGCTGGGTCACCGACGAGCTGACCGTGGCGGCCAGGATGAGGCCCGACGCCGCCGCATAGGAGTAGCCGCGCTGCGAGACCAGGAACGGCAGCAGCGCCGGCACGGCGCCCTGGCAGCTGTCGGCCATCATGTGGCCGACCGCCAGCGCCCCCATGCCCCGACGATCGACGCCCTCTCGGGCGGCGGTCATGCGGCGGCGTCCTCCGCGTCGAGGTCACGCAGCCGGCCACGGACCCGGCGCTGCTTGGCGGTGAGCTCGCGTTCGAGCCGTTCGAGCTCGCGCTTGTGGCTGCGGACGAGCTTGAGCTGGTTGCCGATGTGCTCGAGCGCCTCGTGAAGGATCTCTCCCTGCCGGACCACGTCGTCGGTCTCGAACAGCTCCTTGCGCAGGGCCGCACGCGCGTCCTCGGCCTCCACCAGCTCGCGCAGCTCATCCAGCGACAGTCCGAGCAGGTCGCGCAGCCGCATGATCTCGCGCAGCCGCTCGACGTCCGAGTCGTCGTAGGTGCGGCGCTTGCCGAGCTGCCGGTCCGCGGCGGCGGGCAGGAGGCCGATCTCCTCGTAGTAGCGGATCGTGCGCGGCGTGGTGCCCGTCAGCTCGGCCACCTCGCCGATGCGGAGGCGCTTGACGTCGCTCACAGGGACTCCTCCCGCACGTGCGCCGGGCGCATCATCGAGACGACCGCGCCCAGCAGCGACACGCCCGCCAGGCACCAGAGCGCGATGTGCATGTTGTTGATGAACGGGTCGAGCTGCGCGCTGGACAGCCCGCTGGCCAGGCCGGAGAAGATCTTGAAGAGGACGTCCTTCGGCACCGCCGAGGTGACCACCGCCAGCACGAACGCGATCGAGATCACCGCTCCCGTGTTCTGCAGCATCACGCGGGCGCCGGCGGCGATGCCGCGGCGGTCCTGCGCCACGACACCCATCATCGCGGCGGTGTTGGGACTGTTGAACATCGCCGAGCCGAGGCCCACGATCGCCAGGAACAGGCCGCTCATCCAGTAGGGCGAGTCCACCTGCAGCAGGGTCATGAGCGCGAGGCCCAGGGCGGTGACCACCATGCCGGCGGCGGCCAGCGCCCGCGAGCCGTGCCGGTCGGCCACGATGCCCGCGAGCGGCGAGAAGATCAGCATCGCGATGGCCATCGGGGCGAGCTTGATGCCGGCGACGATCGGATCGTCGCCCTGCGGGCCCTGGAAGTAGAAGACGAAGATGAAGAGCAGGGCGAAGCGCGAGAGGCCGTTGATGAACGCCGCCCCCGAGGCCGCCGCGAACAGCTTGTTCTTGAAGATGCCCAGGTCGAGCATCGGCGCGGGCGCGCGCGACTCGATGAACACGAACAGCGGCAGCAGTACCGCGGCCACGATCAGGCTGACGATCACCGTTGGGTTGCTCCAGCCCGACAGGCCGCCCTTCGAGATGCCGAGCACGAGGCCGGTCAGCCCGACCACGAACACGCTCGTGCCGAGCAGGTCGAGTCGCCGCTCCGGGTCCGGGCTCACGAGCTCGTGCAGGATCAGCCCGGCCCAGATGCTGCCGGCGATGCCGAGTGGCACGTTGAACCAGAACACCCAATGCCAGGAGATGAGCACGAGCGCTCCGCCGAGCACGGGCCCGATCACGAGACCGACGGCGGCCACCATCGTGTTCGTGCCCATCGCGAGGCCGAGCTGCTTGCGCGGGAACGCGTCGGTGACGATCGCCGCGGAGTTGGCGAACAGGAAGGCGCCGCCGATGCCCTGGAGGATTCGCCAGAGGATCAGCTCGGTGCCGCCCGACGCGAACCCCGCGCCGAGCGAGGCGAAGGCGAACACGAGGAAGCCGCCCACGTAGGCGCGCTTGCGCCCGAACAGGTCCGCCAGCCTCCCCGCCGTGAGCACGAGCACGGTGGAGGCGATCATGTAGACGAGGATCACCCACACGAGCTCGAGCAGGCTGGTGCCCAGGCTCCGCTCCAGGTCCGGCAGCGCGATGATCAGCGTGCCGGAGTTGATCGTGGCGAGCAGCATGCCCAGGCTCGTGCAGGACAGGGCCCACCACTTGTAGTTCGGATCATCGGCCTGGACGCCGACTCTGGTGCGCGCGCGAGCGCGGGTTGTTTCCGGGACGGAGGTCATTCGGTTTCTTACGTAAACGTAAGGTAGCAGCGTCAGGCCGCGGGCGACAAATGCTCGTCGCGGAGCTCGTGGGCGAGCTCGATTGTGCGCTCGTCGAGGTCGGCTTCCTCGATGTCGTACAGCTGTGAGAGCTCCTCCAGCAGGGCGGTCTCCACGGCGTCGAGCGCGATGCCCGGCAGCTCGTCCTCCACGCTGCCGGCGGTGACCGGGTCGAAATCGAGGCCGAGCGCCTCATAGACGGGCACGAGCACGGCGCGCACCCGGGCGCTGTCGGTCACAACGAGCACGCCACCCAGGTGGCCCGCGTTCTTCACGAGCTTCTGGCCGATGCCGGCGAGCTTGATCCGGCCGCCCGCGTGCACGCTGTAGCCGCCGGGGCAGTACTCGCCCGGCACCTCCCCCACGCCCGCGTCCACGCCGAGGCGCGCGAGGCCCGCCTGCATCAGACCCGACCACTCCTCGAAGCGCGGGTAGATGTGCGCCTGCGGCTCG